>JAFKFM010000011.1:300000-428911 GCA_017308135.1 Alphaproteobacteria bacterium | reverse complement strand
AAAGGTGCGAACGAAACGCTGCGCGATCTGTTCTTCTCGAACATGTCGGAACGCGCGGGCAAAATGCTCAAGGAAGAAATCGAAGCGTTGGGCCCGGTGCGCGGCAAGGACGTGGCCGAAGCGCAAACCGCCATGGTCAACACCGCCAAGGAACTCGCCGCGAAGGACGAAATCGTCCTGTCGAAGGGCGGGGCCGGCGGTGCGGACGATCTCATCTACTGAAAACAAAACGCCCGCCGGCGGGGGATGCCGGCGGACGTTCTGGCGAACAAGGACGGACGATCAGGCCCAGTAGCTGGGCGTGTCGTAGTACTTGTCGACCTTGCGGCCGTAATCGGGCGTCCATTCGAACGGCGCGCCGCGGTCGTAGGCCGGGGCGCCCTCGAGCTTCTTCTTGTCGAGATTGACGACATAACCGCCCATGCCCGTGTCGTATTTCAACTGCGACCACGGCAGCGGGTGCTGGCTTTCGCCCATCCCCAGGAAACCGCCGAAGGACATGACGGCGTAGATCGCGCGGCCGCTGACCTTGTCGATCATGATGTCGTCGACATTGCCGAGCTTCTCGCCCCGCGTGTTGTAGACGGTCGTGCCGTCGACCTTGCCGGCGGCGATCAGATTGCCCGTGGTGATTTTCGTTTCGTCGGCCATGGCTCAACTCCTTTGCTGCGTCGATTGTCGGAAGGATGGCGAAGCGCCGGTCGATCGATCGCGCGTCGCCGCGTCCGTCCTTGTAGATAAGCGGATCTCCATCGCCTTCGACAGCGTCGGAATCTACCCGCGCCGCGCGGTACGTAGTTTCCGGCCCTGATGGAAAGCGGCGCCGCGGCATAACTTCATGCTGCATTCCATCTTACGAAGGAGGCTTACATGCGAGTTCGACGCACCACTTTGATCGCGGCGCTGGCCGCAGCGCTGGCCCTGCCCGCCGCCGTTCATGCCCAAGCGGCGAACGACAAGAGCGTCACCGCGGGCGAGTTCCTGGACGATACGATCATCAGCAATTCGATCCGCGCGCGCGTGATCGGCGACAAGGACCTGACGATCCGCGATATCGGCGTGGAGACGCATAAGGGCGTCGTCCAGCTCAGCGGCTTCGTCGACAACGACGTCGCCAAGATCAAGGCCGAAAGCATCGCCCGCGACGTGAAGGGCGTGAAGGAAGTGCACAACAATCTGATCGTCAAGTAGGGCCGTTCCTCCCCCTCTCCCGGCCCGAACGGCGGCGGCCCGGCACCTTGCGGTGCCGGGCCGTTTCGTTTGCGCGGATACTCGGCGTGTCAGTTGGTGTTGGACGCCATCTGCTTGACGACCGTCACGTCGACCACGCGGTTGCGGCGCTCGGTCGTTTCGTCGGGTGTCGCGACCGGCGGGTTGCTCTCGCCGGTCCAGCTCATGACGATGCGCTGGGCGGGCACGCCCGCCGCGACCAGCGCGCCGCGCACCGCTTCCGCGCGGCGCTGGGACATGGTCATATTCGTCGCTTGCGTGCCCACGCGATCCGCCTTGCCGATGACGGTGACGCGCGCGTCGGGATTGTTCGTCGCGACATAGGCGACGCTGCGCACGATCACGCGGCCGCGGTCGTTGATGTCGGCGCTATTGGTATCGAAAAAGACCTCGTACCAGGCGCCGGCGAGTTCGGGATTGGCGGCGTTCTGCGACGGAGCGGCCGATTGCCCCGTCCATTGGCTGCATCCCACGACCGCGCCCGCGGCCAAAACGACCGCGAGCGCGCGCGGTACGAACGATGACACCGTCATGGTTGTTCTCCCGGGTTCGATTGAATCGAAAAGCCGCGATCCGGTCAGCGCCAGATCGGACGACCCAGATTGACCTTATCCTTGTCGGTCAGCGCGCCGACGCCCGCACCGGCGGCACCGCCGATGATGGCACCTTCCACGGGCGCGCCGAGCAGCAAGCCGCCCAGCGCACCCGCACCCGCACCGATCCCGGCGCCGCTCAACGCGCGATCGCCCGTCGTGTCGCCGCAAGCACCCAACGTCAATGCGGCGCCCAGCAATCCCGTCGCGAGAATGGTGCGTTTCATTGCTTTCCTCCGTCGTTAGGGTTTCACCGCGCTTAGCGCGGCACGCATTGGAACGTCGCGGTCTTCGTGCCGTTGACGTTGGTTACGATGCCGGTCAGCGCTTGCTGCATGCCGGCATTCGCGCATTGAAGCTGGGCGCTGCGCGTTCCTTGCAGCAACTCCTGATCCTGCGCGTAGGTGAAGCTGAGCGCGGGTGCCGGCATCACCGGCGCCACCGCGACCGGCGCCGCCGCCACGACCGGGGCGGCCGGCACGCAATCGAACACGACGCCGCGTTCGCCGCTGGGCTCGCCGAAGAATCGCATGGTCTGCGGGACCGCGCTGTAGCGCGCGCAATGCGTCGCGGCCGCGCGGTTAGCCTGGATCAGATCCTGATCCGACCGATAGGTGTAGGTGACGCTGGGGTTGCTCGCCTGAATCTGCGTCGGTGCGGCGGCGGGGCCCGTGCAAGCGGCGACGGTCAGGCCCGCGACGGCGACGGCGGCGAACGCGCCGGCGGCGCGGAATCGAGAATGGATCTTCATGCGGATTCTCCCTTGAATGATCGACGCCCCCGCATATCGATGAAAGCGAACGCGCCTCGATGAAAGCTAGGCGCCGCCGCGCGGGCGCGGCAGCCCCGGAAACTACGCGACCCTTTCGGGCGTCATATCTTTCCGAGCAAGGCGAGCACGACGAGCACGATCAACACCGTGCCGAGCACGCCCACGCCGCCATGGCCGTAGCCATAGCCGTAGCCGCCGAAGCGGCCGCTGAACCCGCCGAGCAACGCGATGATCAGCAAGATGATCAGGAATGTTCCGAGCGTCATATTGGGCCTCCTTTTTTGAGGTTGATTGCTTCGTTCATTTCGAAACGCCGCGCCCGGCGACCAGACCGCCGGCCAACGCCAACGCGATCATCGGGAACGGCGGCAATTCGCGACCGGTTTTGAGAATTTGCGCGAGTGCGGCGGATTCCCTTCCGCCGCGTTCGAGCAAGGGCAGCAACGCATCGATGTCGTCGTCCGGAATCGCCCGCACCGGATTTCGCCGCGCCATCCAGCGCCGCGCCAGCACGCTCGCCGGCCAAGCCGCGATCGCGAGTCCGGCGTAGATCGCCGCGACCACGAGTGCCGCGTCGATCCCGTCCATCCGCGAAAGCAGCGCCTCGAATCCCGCCTTGGTCGCGAAGCCGAGCGCCACGCAACCGAACGCCAGGGCGGCGACGCAAGCGGCGACCGTCACCAGCGAACGCATGCCGCCGCGCGCGGCGGCATCCAAGGCGAGACCCGTCAGCGGGGCGAGCATCAGTTAGCCGCGCGCGCGGGTGGCCATCGCCAGCGACAGGCCCACGCCGAACGCGATCAGCATCGCCGCCATCGGATGTTGTTCGATCCCGGCTTCGAGCTTGGCGCCCGCCACGCGCAATTGCTTCCGCGCGCCGGCCGCCGTGTCGGCGAGCTTCTCCGTAATCGCGGAGCCGGCATCGGCGGCGGTTTCGCCCGCGTCGCTCGCGCGCGCTTTGGCGGTCTTGCCCAGCGTGGTGGCGAGCTTGGCGACATCTTCGCGCAACGCGGCGATATCGGCGGCCAGATCGGCGGCCGACGCTTCGGTGTTCTTGCTCATGCGCTTCTCCATCGTGAAACGGCGATCGACGAACGCGGTCGCCTGGGTGTCACGGCAAGTTAGGAAACGCGCTCGCGCGCGCATCAGCCCCGGAAAATACCCGCGCGGGAGTTTTTCCCGCGCCGCCGCGCGCGGACCGCAATTCGCGCTGCTACGTACGCATTTCCACGAACTTGCCTTTTTCATTGCCGTGGTTCGGCCCGATTTCGCCGCATTCGGCTGCGATCCAAGGCGGGCGTTTCGATCACGGCGGGTCCGGCCCGTCGGCGCATAGAGCTCGATAAACGGCCCGGCGGGCCCCCTCGCCGGCAAACCCGAAGGAGCGATTTCGCATGAATAAGAACGCCAATCATTTCGCCGTTGCCCGTATGGGTGCCGCTTCCTTGCCGGCGATTCTGCTGGGCGAGCCGCGCGCGCAATTGCGTATCGGCAAATCCGGCCGCGAACGCGGCGGCGCATCGCGCGCCGAATTGATCGCCGCCAACGAGAAGCTGCGCGAAGATCTGGCGCGCCAGCGGGCGATGTCGCGCGATCTGCGCAACGTTCTATTCAGCCTGGACGTGCCCGCCCTGTTTCTGGACCGCACGCTGAAGATCCGCGTGTTCACGCCGGCGGCGAGCGTGTTGTTCGGCCTGTTGCTGGGCGATGTCGGGAAGCCGACGGCGGAGATCCCCTCGTTCGCCGCCGATTCCGATTTGCAAGACGATGCGTGCGACGTGCTGCGCGACGGCGCACCCGTCGAGCGCGAAATCCAAACCGCGTGCGGCGCCTGGTTCGCGCGCCGCGTGATGCCCTATCGCGCGGAGACCGGGTCGATCGACGGCGTGGTCGTGACCTACATCGATATCGGCGAACGCAAACGCCAGGCGCAGGATCTTTCGGAAGCCGGTGACACGCTACGCCGCTTCGCGCGACACCTGACGCCGATGCGCGATCTGTTGGCGCGCATCGATGATCCCGCGCGCGCGCGCGAGATCCTGGCACGCCTCGACCGCAAGCTCGACACGCTCGCCGCGCGTCTTGGCGCGCCGGAGGGGCGCGTCGACGAAGATACGCCCGTCGCGGACGATGAACAGCCGATCGAGATCACCCTGCCCGCCGACATGCCCGATGCGGAGGACTCCGCGCGCCGCCTGGACGGCCTCAGCAAGCGCCAGCGCGAGATTCTCGATCTGGTTCTCGCGGGCCATCCCAGCAAGAACATCGCGGCCGATCTGGGCATCAGCCGCCGCACGGTCGAAGGCCACCGCGCCGCGATCATGAAGAAACTGGGCGTGAAATCCCTGCCCGCCCTCGCCCGCATGGCGATGGCGGCGGCGATGCGCACGAACGCGGGCGCGGCGGCACCGCCGCCCGCGTGATCGCGCGGAAATTGAGGGACCACCGCTGGTCGTCGCCGAGCTGTGTGCCGACGTAAGGGGATCGCGAAGCCATGGGCTCCGTCGCCTCGACGGGCGGCATCGGCGGCGAGGAGGTTCGCGATCTGATAGTCGCGGGCGTCGAGTACCGCTTCGGACGCATCAAGCGCGACGACGCTCGTGTCGAGCGCCTATCGGATGCGCGGGCGATACTGGCGGCTCCGCCAAGATGGTTCGCGCACCACAACGAGATTCACCCACATCGGACTCCCGGCTATCATTCAAACCGCGCGTTCATCGCGGTCCAATAACCATGGTAAGCCCTGTCCAGAAATTAGAGGGCGATAATTGATGACAACGGCACGACGATCGAATCGTTGGCCCTCAAATAGTTAAAACGGGGATCGTTCATGGCAAGAATGGCGAAGTGTGTATGTGGTGGCCTCGTCGTAACCTGCACCGGCGAGCCGAAAAAAGTTTCACTGTGCCATTGCCAAGCGTGTCAGAGACGCACGGGCAGCAGCTATGGTGTTGCGGCTTTTTTTGATCGCGAGGATGTTCGCGCCGAGGGGCCAAGCAAAAGTTATTCGCGCCCGTCCGATAAGGGCTTTCCGGTGGATTTCCACTTTTGCCCAAATTGTGGATCGACGGTTTACTGGGAACCTCAGCGGATGCCGAATCTCATTGCTGTCGGCATCGGGGCATTTGCCGATCCGAGCTTCCCAGCGCCGACGCAAGCAGTCTATACGCAGTATCGGCACCCATGGGTCAACGACGTCATCTGACGACACTGGGGCTGCGCCCTCTACCACCGGCGATCGCGCGAAGAACCCGCCCCGATCGGGCGGCGAACGCGACGACGACGGCGCAATACAACAAGGTCGCCGACGGGGCGAAACGCGAAGCCGTCGAATCGATGCAAGGCACGATCGATGCGGCGGGTCCGGGAAAATTCGCGATGGAAAGCCCCACCGCCCAGTCCCACCGCATCAATCTGCGGCGGGTCAAATAGAGGCTAAGTCATTGAAACCCGCTGGTCGGAGCGAGAGGATTCGAACCTCCGGCCCCTAGCTCCCGAAAAGAAAATTCTCAAAATCTGGCTCAATCGATTCAATGGGTTACGCCCGCGCAAACGCTCCGTTGCCACGTGCGTGGCAACAGAATGGGGTTGGTTTGGGGTTCGTTGGGGGTCGAAAGTGGCAACAGATTTCGGTGCGAATCTCGACACCAGATTGGCGCGCGTGAGCGCGCTCGCGATCTACCTAAAGTGACTCTCACCCCATCACTCGAGGGGTACAAAAAATGCGCTTCAGGTCTCGCCTTTTGAGGGAAACCTGGGGCGCAATCGGATACCCGTGTTTATGGGGATTGGCATTAGGTCGGCATGTGATGAATCACGCCATTCTCAATGCGCAAGCCTTTGCTCCGAAGCGCGCGGCGTGACCGCCGGCCAATGCCTTTGTTCGCGCGCGGACGTTCCCTGGTGGTGGAATGGCATCAGCTGCGGCCCAAACCGCGAGCTTCATAGAATAGTAGCCAGGCCGCACCCAGCTTTTTCCGTAATTTTGTTTATCTACTTAATATAGATTATTATTTTTTATTCAATACAGAGATTCAAAATTTCGGACTCCAGTGTGCTCAAATGCGATTGGCTTAACCACGTGTCCACGAATCCCGGGGTAGGCCACTCGTGAGAAGCTATATCTGCCGCCGTCCAACCAATGGTGTTGATCGCAATTAGTTGAGACGATAAGCTGTTTTCTCTACGCGCTCCATTGGAGTATCTGATGGATTTGGCCCTGCTGGGTGGCGAAGCCGTACGACGCGCTGATTGGCCTGCGTGGCCATATGCTTGTCCGGAAACGTTGCGCCAAGTTGAAAGTGTCCTGCGAGGCACCAAGTGGACGCTGACTGGCCAGTCGAGATCACATGCCCGCTTCGATCGCGATATCCGGGAACGTTGGGCGGAATTTGTCGGCACGCAGTTCGCACTGCCCTGTTCAAGCGGGACAGCGGGCTTAATCATGGCGCTCGAAGCGCTCGATATCTCTCTCGGTGACGAAGTCATCGTCCCCGGGCTCACTTGGGTTGCTTGCCCGCATGCCGTCTGCACCGTTGGCGCGACGCCCATCCTGGTCGATATCGATCCGGCAACGCTTTGCATCGACCCGCAGGCCATTCGCCAATCCATCACATCGAGGACGAAGGCCATCCTCCTGGTCCACGCGTACTGCTCGGTCGCCAACCTGGACGATATACTAGCCATCTGCCAATCGGCCAAGCTGCATCTCATCGAGGACTGCTCCCAGGCGCATGGAGCCGCGTGGCGTCGACGTCGGGTTGGTTCGTTTGGAGACGTTGCGGTTTTCTCGACGCACCAGTCGAAATTACTGTCCAGTGGTGAGGGGGGGCTCTGCTGCACGGACGACGAAGAGCTCTATTCGAGGCTGCAGCAGGCGCGTACCGACGGGCGAGTCTACGAATCGGAAGTCGCGCCGGGCAACTGGATGTCTGTGCGCCGAGTTGGCGCACGACAGGGTCGAAATTTCGTGATGCCGGAGGTAAGTGCCGCACTGCTCGTAGGTGGTCTTCGCCGACTCGACGAAGAAAACGAACGTCGCAGCAACAACCATACGGAGCTTGGGCGTCGACTGGACGGGATTGAAGGCGTGTCTCTGGTGCAAAGCGATTCGCGCGTCACTCAACGTTCGCATTGGCGACTAGTACTGCGCATCGACACGGCTAGCTTCGCAGACCTCGAGCTTGCGCAAATCGGGAACGCAATCACCGCTGAATTGGGCCTACCGGTCGAGCCCTTTGATACGCCATTGCACGCGAATGCGCTGTACCAGCCGCTAGAAATGGCGCCAATCAGCCGTAGGCCTGATAGCGTAGATTTTGCCCCAGATCGATTCCGGCTTCCGAATGCCGAACTGGTGTCCGGCACCTGCCTCGCCGCACCTCATTTTGCCTTGCTCGGCTCAGAGTCCGACATTGGGGACATTGCTCGAGCCGTCGAGAAGGTGCAGCGGCATGCACGCACGCTATCGAACCATGTGTCACACCGGGCCATAGTGCCTTACGGCAATACGTGATTCAGGCTCGTTGCGCCGGCGCTTGTGCGACGTACGATTTTTGATTATCATAAGTCTCATGCTTTTGTGACCCAAGGAGCCACCATGTCGATGAGCCAGGGTATACAAATTCCGGATATCGAAGAGTTGGCCGAGTTGTATCGGAAAGCAGTTTCTGCAGGGCGCCTCGATTTGGCGGACGATGTGGAAGCCGCCATGTTGAGTCTGGCCGACATGGAAGCTGCCATGTTGCGCTTCGATGCGGCAGAAGCCGTGCTAGCTTCTAATGCGATGCCCCAGATTCAAAAGCTGCCGTAGCACCACGTGAACAAGCGAGAAGCGGCACTCGCGTTCCGCGAGAGACTTATTGGCCCGACGGTTGAACACGCGATCTCGACCGTTCCCTTGTACCGTGAGCTGTATGCTGGCATCTCGAGTCCGACGTCCCTCGCGTCTCTTGCCAACCTGCCGCCACTCGCGAAGAGAGTAGCGCACCAGGCAGGTGTGAAGCGCTTGTCGACGGCGGTTGGAACGTGCCTTATACAGTACACCTCAGGCACGACCGGCGCACCGTTCGTCATTCATCGAAGCCGGGAAGAGATCGATGCGATCAGCAAGTTCTTCACGATAGTGCAAGCGCCTTGTGAAGGGAACTTGCCTGTCGTTCTCTCACTCGCCAATATCGTCCACGGCAGTCCAACGCCAGTACCCGGCCAGAGTTTCGTCGTTGCAGGAGCGTGTTATGACGAACACACTGCGACCTCGACTCGGATGCTGCTACTGTCCGATTACTCGCTTCCCGGATTTGAAAGCCGCATCTCGGTCGTGTCGGGGCCGCTTGCGCAAGTCATTTATTTCACGCAGTTCTTGTTAGAAACAGGTGTCGCTCCAGATAAGCAAGGTATTCGCTACCTGTCGGTGTATGGCGACTACCTGTCCGAACCGTACTTGAGATATCTGCAGGACGCGTGGAAGTGTCCGATCGTCGACAAGTACTCGCTCAGTGAAATCTTCGGCGGAGGGCGGCGCGTGAACAACGAGCCCGCCGTGTTCGACGTTCATGCTGTTCCGGAAGTGGTGACCGCGGAAGGCACGCCAGCGGCGGAAGGGCAAGTCGGGCGACTGTTGTTAACGTCCTTGTTTCCATTCGTCCAGCGCCAGCCGTTCATCCGGTATGAGACCGGCGACCTTTTCTCTAGACAGGCCGATCAAAACGGCGACGACTTTTATGTCTTCCGCGGCCGAAGTGTACACAGCCTTGAACACCCGACGGAATCCGGCTCGTACTTGATCCTCGGCGTGGACCTGATGGACGCCATCGACGGCAATCCTCTGCTCGTGGGTGAATCTTATTCTACCGCAATCCCGATACGGGCAAAGAAGGTCTTCCAAAACACGACCTTCGTCGGCCACGTGTCTGACCAGGGCTGGGGACGGTGGTCGACGACCCTCCATCTCGAAAGCACGATCCCACTCGCGCATCAGCCGGAGTTCCGGTCCGCTATCGAGGGTGAGGTGCGACGTAAAATCGTGGGGCGATCACCAGGATTGCAGCGCGTACTGAACAACAACACATTCCGATTCAACGTTTCGCTGCGAGAGCCGCTGTCTCTCGCCGCCCTAGGCCTCCCCCTGAACCAATGGACCAGCGCGTCGCCTGCACTGTGAGTCGAGGCGGATCGTAATATCAACTAGGCCACCGAACAGCGGGTGAGAGTGGCGGTAGGTCGTCACTGCGGCGCATCGTTCGTCTCCACGCAGGAAGCGCTCAATGCCTTCCTGTAGTGCTTCATCGACACCGAAGAGAAAGAACATCACGATTAGCCCACCGGGACTGGTACAGCGCACGAGGTCCGCAAGTACCGCCTGCCATTCCTCTAAGCCAAACCACCTGCTCGTCGCGAACCAGTTCTCATCCGACGAAGAAGGAAAGGTATGTCCGTTCCACGACGAGTGTGTTCTGTTGAACTGGACCCCCTTCATGTAGATGACGTCGGCGTGCCGGCCGTTGTCGAAAGTCATGAGATCTCGGACGGAATTCAAAGGCGAAAGCAGAAAGCTACGGGCCGCAATTCCCAAGACATCACGACTCTTGCCCCCGGCGGTTGCCTGCCCCGCGTACACTAGGTCAGTCACGCCGATGTCTGTGGCGATCACGTCGAAGCCTAGTCGGCGCGCGATAAAACTGGTTGCACCGCATCCCGTGCCGATTTCCAGGAAGTTCCGGTGGTACTCGCAAACACTGAGCGTCGAGAAGGCACCAAAGTCACGCAAAAGTCGCTTGTGCGGAAGATACACCTCATCGCGGTCGAACAGATACATGCCGATCGTGTTCGACAGGAGCGGCGCCAATTCAGCATCAAACTGCTGCCTGAGCGCTTCGGGGAAAAGCCAATCGACCAGTTCGGGTGCATTTGGGTTTAAGAAATACAGGCTGCGGAATGCGCGCTCTTGCGCAGGCAAATCCTGCTTTCGACATGCTAGCACCGCCAAGCCGAGGACCGCCTCTTTACGGCAACGTGAATCTTCCCGCGCAACTTCGTCGAGCCATTGTATGGCTTCGTCCAGATTCTCCTTGTGAACACACAACCTTGCCAGAGAAAGCTTGAGATCGGCCGCAGCTGGCCAAAGCTCAAGGCCAGCGCGTAATAGGCACCGAGCACCGTCAAAGTCCCGCAGTGCCAGGGCAGAACGAGCCCGCTCAAGGTAATAGGCCTCATCCATCGGGCGCCGTTACTCCCGGAGTAGTCGTCCGTAGGTTCCAGGCTTCCTGTACTTCGCGCCCCAACATTCGCGATCCCGGTAGGCGCGGATCGCTGTCATGTCGAACTCGGCAATGTAGATTCCCTCTTCGTCACCAGCGTGGATGATCGTGTTCTCGACGGACTGGCCAGCACCATCGAACACGACGGGGGAGAAGGCTACCGAGCTGCCATTCCACGCTGGCCCGCAGTAGTTTGCTAACGCCACACCGACCATGTTCTCGAAGGCTCTCGTGCTGAGTTGCGAGAGTCGGTGGCGTTCCATCTCGCATGCATTCGGCACCAGGATGATCTCCGCGCCGCTCAACATCAGCACACGCGCTGGTTCCGGAAACTCTCGGTCGAAACAGATCATCACGCCGACGCGTACTGGACCTTCCCTCGTCTCAAGTGTTGCTACCGGGAAATCCTGGCCTGGAGTGCACGCCGTCTCGAAGTAAAAGTCACAGGTCTGGACTTTCGAATAGTGCAGAATTCGCCGACCTGTCGAGTCGATTAACGTGGCGCTGTCACGTGGTCCACCAGGAAAAGACTCGAGATAAGTTACGACGATTGCGAGCTGGATCTCCTTCGCGAGGTCCTCGAAGGCCCGGACAAAGCCAGAATCGGCCGAGATGGCACCTGCACACCATTGCTCGACCATTGCGCGGCACTTCGGGTTATCCAGGTCAAAGCTTTCCAACGATGCTTCAGGGGGGAACTGGTAACCGATGTTCCAAAGCTCGGGAAACAGTACAAGATCGGCACCCAGCAAGCGCGCACGGCGACATGCTGCCACGCCCCGTTCCAGACTTTCAGCAAGCGACGCGGGAGGGCGAAGTTGTAGGAGGGCAACTCGAAATTTCGACATTGGTTTCCTAGCGCATCATAATAAACAACATCTATACGGCATAAGTTGTTGAAGAAGTTTGTGCTGTCAGCTTCATGTGCGCGGGTTGAATTTTGGTCCGGATGTCCACGCTCATGGTGCGCGCCATCACTCAAGTTGAGTCGCACCTGTTTGAAAGATCCTTTTTGTACTGTGCCATCGCGTGAATGCTCGACCGGGAGCCGCACGGTACCTATCAATATAGGCTGCACTGTGCACTAAGCCATAGAAACCTTGCTGTTGAAACCCGGAGCGTCCTTCAGCCAGGCCATGCCATACGGTGCAATGCGTTCCTCCACAAGCTCACCGCCGTCCGGTTTATGTCCACCACGCGCAATGTCCCCTGCGGTGTCTCGCCGTCAAGGCCCAGCAGTATGATGCGAGCATACCGAACATCTCGCCGCGACAAACTAGACATCCTTACGATACGAAGATGCTCCTTTTGCGACTGCTCGCTGAGTCAAAAACGAGCGCGCGGCCGAACCATCTCCATATCTCTCAGCATATTTTAAATGTACCGCAGGTTGGAAACTATATATACTAATATGTGAATCAAGGTACTAGACGCTCGAAGAGAATGGCAGACCCAGTCGGCGGCGGACGATGGCCACCGGCCGTCATTGATTCCAACCCGAGAGGCTCAGGATCGACGCCCATGAAGGGTTCAGAAGCACTCTGGTTCATCATCCCGCATTTTCGGGACACGGAAGCGAGAAGCGGTTATCTCGCCGCGTGCCTGCGCAGTCTGCAAGCCCAGACAGACCCCGACTGGCACGCCGTGGTAGTTGATGACGGCTCTCCCGGTGCGGCCTTGCAGTCGGCAGAAGGTCTCGAGGATCCGCGTGTAGCGTATATCCGGCTACCGGCGAATTGTGGTCCAGGTGTGGCCCGCAATGTAGGTGTCCGATATGCCATCAACCGTGGGGCAAGAATCCTCTCCTTCCAAGACGACGACGACTTGGCACACCCGGAACGGGTCTCGCGGACGCGTGTGGCCCTGGCCTCTTGCACGGGTGCGGAATTCGTCTATTCGTCATTCGTGCCGATCGATCGGCAGGGCCGCGAGATCGCTCGTGCGTCGGTGCGCGGCGATATGCGAGAGATCCTCGACGCGCTGGATGCGGGGCCGCCGGTAGGCCCCCGTGCGTGGGTTGACATTGCGACCCGCACAGGCTTCATCGCAACCACCTCGACCGTGTCTGTACGTTCGTCGGTGGCCTTACGGTGCCCATTTCCACCGCTACGCGTTTCGGAGGACTCCCATACCTGGTTACGCATGAGTGCGTCTGGAGCAACAGTTTGCTTCGCTCCCGCCATACCAACATCATACCGCATCGCCAACGCGGGCGAAGAGTGCAGCAGCCAGCGAAGTAACGCGTTCCTGTACAGCAAGTCTGCAGGCGATAGCCTTGGTTTTGCAGCGGCCGTGCGTTTTGCGCTGCGCAGAGGCGAGATATCCCGCGACGATGCGGCATCGCTCACGAGAATGTTTTGCGCCCGGCTTGCCAGCACCATCGAAAGGCAGGGCCTGACCGATTTAGCCGACCAGATACGTAGCTATGAGTTCGCCCGTCGTGTTTCTTCCATCGTGCCGATCCGACTTTGAAGGGAATAGGCGTGGAAAACTACAACGTAGCTATTGTCGGATGCGGCTATGCGGCCGACTTTTATCTCTCCAACATGGCCAAATACCCTTGGCTGCGGGTTACCGCCGCGTTTGACCGAGATCATTCCCGTCTCACTCGATTTGCCGCTCAACATTCCTTGTGCACCTACGAAACGCTGGATGAGCTCCTACGTGAGGAGTCGACCCTGCTGATTCTCAATCTCACCGGGCCTGACAGCCACTACGCCGTTTCGGCGGCGGCTCTTTCGGCAGGCAAGCACGTGTATAGCGAGAAGCCCTTTGCTACAACGATGCAGGACGCCGCTGGGCTTCTGCGGATCGCGGCAGAAAACGGCGTCGAACTGGCGTCCGCACCTTGCTCAGTGCTCGGACGCGCCGCACAGACCACATGGAAGCTTTTAAGGGAAGGTGCGATCGGCCAGCCCCTACTCGCCTTTGGCGACTTGAGCGATGGCATGATTCACATGCAATCTTACCACCTCTGGATCAGCGCTTCGGGTGCCCAATGGCCAGCGGCCGACGAGTTTCGCATCGGCTGTCTTATGGAGCATGGCGAATACCTAATCTCTTGGCTGACGACCTTCTTCGGTCGAGTCTACGAGGTTGTGGGAACGACGGACATCTTGGTGCCTGACAAAGGCACCAGCGTTCGCTGCGGGCCAGACATGGCAACCGGTCTATTGCGATTCGAATCGGGCGTCATCGCACGGCTGTCGTTTTCTTCGCTCACGCCTCATGACAGATCCCTAACCCTCGTCGGCACGACAGGCGTACTGCGGGTTGCGGACGTGTGGGATATGAATTCACGCGTGGAACTCAGAGAGTCTCTGAAGGTTACAGTGGACAGGAACCAATACCTCTCCCTACCACGCGAACAGGTGCTCGTTGGCGTTGGGCCAGCGGCGCTCTACCAGGACTCGCACAACATCGACCAGGTTTCCGGCGTTGCCGAGATGGTCGAGGCCATTCGGCTCGGGCGCGAGCCTCGCCTTAGCGCACGGCGCGCCCTCCATGGCCTTGAAGTCCTTCTCTCCATCAACGGGGCCGGACACGGTCGGCGTGTTAACACCAAAACCGCTTTTGACGGTATGGAACCTATGCCCTGGGCGCTCCACGCGACTGGAGACTACCTTGACTGAGGCTTTGCAACGACGCCCCATTTACATCTTGGGAAGCGGACTCTCGCACGACGGAGCAAGCTGCTTAATGCGGGATGGCGTCATCGTCGTCGGCATCGAGAAGGAGCGCCTTACGCGTCGCAAGCACGACGGCTTCAATGACAATCTAACGGCGAAATACTGCTTAGAAGCAGCGGGCATCACGTGGGAAGATGTTGCGCTTGTCGTAGACACTGAGACGTTTAATCCGGAGGATGCACTCGAGCACCATCTCCGATCTGGTCGCCAGATACCTCCTTCTGTGCGCCGCGTGTCCATCTCCCACCACTTGGCACACGCATACAGCGCAGCGGGCCCCGCTGGTGTTGACGAATCCATCGTCGTGGTCGTCGATGGCAGAGGTGACGGTGCGTCGGCCTGCTTAGATCTCCCCCCGGAGCATCCGCTCACCGGCGCCACAGACTTATTCGAAACGATCAGCATCTACCACTGGGCTCGAGCTCAACTTACACCCTTGTTCAAAGAGTTTTCTCCAACGCGTGACGCCTCGGACAACGATTTGCTTCGGTTAGCAAGCCTGCAGAACTCCGTCGGCGAATACTTCGCCGCCGTATCGCGGCATGTTTTCGGCAGCTATTTCTCCGAGGGGAAGCTGATGGGACTAGCTCCGTTTGGCAACACCTCGCGTCACCCACCTGGGCTTGTTTTCGAAGACGGCAAGCTCAAGGTCTTCAGTCCGTCCCGGCTGATTGCACAGAAGGAAAAAGATGCTGGATTTGCTCGGCGCGAGGGCGACTTTTTCTACTACGCAGACCTCGCTGCACGTGCTCAGCAGGACGTCGAACGCGTGATCATCGATATCTTCCGATTCGCACAGACGCTGCAGCCGACGGAGTACGCATGCTATGCGGGCGGCGTCGCACTGAATGCCGTTGCCAACGCAAAAGTGGCGCAAGAGTTGGGCTATCGCCGATTGTTCGTACAACCCGCAGCCGGTGATAACGGCTTGGCAGTGGGATGCTGCTACTATGGATGGCATAAAATACTGGAGAGGGAATCCAGTTGCGCTGGCCCATGGTCGACATTCCTGGGGCGCGTGTACTCAGATTCTGATATTGAGCGGGCACTGCAACCCTACATTCGAGATGGTGCCTTCAGGCTCTTTACATCCGATAGAATTGCTCGATCAGCCGCTGAGCTACTCGCCACAGGTCATGTGATTGGCTGGTTCCAAGGTGGTTCTGAGTTTGGCCCTCGAGCCCTCGGCCATCGAAGCATCCTCGGAGATCCGCGGCGGCCGGGTATGCAGGACTTTATCAACCGTGCTATTAAACGCAGGGAAGACTTTCGGCCGTTCGCACCAGCAGTCATAAGCAGCAGTGCCGAGACGTTCTTCGAAGGCGCGACCTCCAGTCCCTACATGACATTCGTGGCTAAGGTGAAGCAGAAGTGGCGGACCATCTTGCCGGCTGTGACACATGTGGACGGTTCCGCGCGTCTCCAGACGGTGGCTCCGGAACAGAACCCGGCGTTTCACCAACTCCTCACTGAGTTCGGGCTCATCACCGGAATCCCGATCCTGCTGAACACTTCTTTCAACGGGCGCTCGATGCCGATCGTCGAAACGCCACAAGAAGCCATTGCAATGTTCGCGTCTTCCCCTTTACATGCGCTTGCGATCGGCAACAGGCTCGTCGTCAAGTCATCCGACATTCAAGCCCCGGCCGTACCCGAATGACACTTCTCTGGCTGGCCGTCCTTTGCTTGCTGCGGCGTCCCTAGCGGTAGATACCACGCGCTACACTCCCTCCCCGTCTACGCCACACGATTGTGTCTTTCTTGGGTGAGCAGCTACGGGTTTGAGAGACACCAAGGTAGATGTCATCCAAATTTAGGGCAGCCCAGTCGGCGAAAAGTGGTGGATTTGGTGTTGCGGTGTAGCATTAACCGAACCCTGATGTCGTTAGTGCGGCGCTTCCCGCTTCGGCCGCTGAACCTGCAGTTTGTCCGTCGTCGGAGCAATCGGGACGGTTTGATTTTGATGTTAACGGAGGCTTCGGCGCCCCAATTATTCGACGTCCTGCGTTTCCGTGACCGACATCTTGTCGACAATCTTCGGGAGATTTTCGGCGAGCGCCAATACCGTTGAGGCCGCGCCTCTGGCGCACATGCGTCGGAAATCGTCCTGGAACTCGGCGATGCCGTTCGCGTCGTCGCCCTTGGTCTTCTTGATTTCGCGGAGAGCGTGTTCGCATCCGAGCATCAGAATACGCATACCGAGAATAAACTTCTCCGTCATCACGTCCCGGGCGACGTCGCCCCGGGCGCTGAGCCTGTACCTGATGTGATAGGAGTTGTCATAGTTGATCTTGTAGAGAACACCTTCCTCGTTGAGGTCCTCGACAAGGCCACCGTCGTGTTCATTGAAGCCCGCAGGCCATGGATCCGTAGGTCCGTGATCTCCAACGGCGCGACCGTCTTTCGTCATAAGTTTATAAGGCGGCAGGCCGTGTGTCGGAGCGGGAGGGCCTTCGCCGTCCTTGGCACCATCTTTATCACCACTCCTCTTGACCTTGGTCCCTTTGTGCTTGGCGGAAGCCTTCTCCTCGTCAACAATTCGTACCGTAAGGTGATCCTCGACGGCGGTGGCCATCGAATCGTCTTTCAGCCCGAATTTGAAGATAAACACGTCACCGACGTTCAACGCGTCCGGCACCGGCTCCAGATAGATCATCAGCCGACCATCGTGCAGATGCGCTCGGACTCCGAGATTCTTATATGGCGAAGGCGTAATCGACAGTGTCCCCTTATTGTCGGCGCGCTGTAGATATCCGTTCTCCGCGTCTGTTCTCGCGACGGCCAAGCGTGTTCTGTTGATCGGCAGCGCCAAACCCTTGTCCTTAAAATTCTGATCGAAGCGGAGAAACGTCGGATGGTAATTTCCTTCGAATTCTCCTTCCCCACTATCGCCGCCTTTCGTTCCCGCCCCAGCCGAAGGAAGCGAGATGATCGGATCGCGGTTGGTCAATAACGCCGCCAAATTCCGGTCCGCGTTGACAAGCTTCTGAAATAGATCGTTGCGTTGTGTCTTCGCCGCTTGCTCCAGCTCCTCCCGCGCGACATCCGCCTGCAGGTTTTTAAGAGCCTCGGATTCCTTGATGGCCGCAGTGACCGCGTCCTTGTAGCGCTCGCCCACGATCGTATCGCGGACGTGCTCGCGATCGCCCTTCCACACCTCGTTGTGCGCCTCGAACGATAGACCGCTAGCATCGACGATGACGACCACGCGATCCTTCAGAGCGGGAAGACTACAACTCTGCGAGAGATAGCCGCGCGTCTGCTTAAATTGAACCTGACCGTTAACCGCATGAAACACGCGGTTGTTGGATTTCTCCAGCCAGCCGGGAAGCTTCCGCTTCAAACGTATTGCCGAAATGGAGATCTTCCCAAGCTCGTCGGTCACGATCTCCGCGACCGCAATGCTTCGATCACCCGCGGCCTCGTCCTCCTCAATATCGTTGTCGTCCTCCCTGTGTGACCTGAGCAGTAGGAATTCCATCCCGCAGAAACCGCGAGGATCGATGCCTTCCGCCCGGTCGCCGCCGCGCTTTGGGTCAGGGGTCTGCCTAAAATCCAGAATACGGAACGGAAGAATCGTTTCGACCAGGTTCTCGTTGAGCGCCTCGCGCGACCCCTTGAACCCGCTCGAGAACCGCGACCCGATCTGATAGTCGTACAGCTTGATGACAGTTCCGGTGGCCAGGTGCACGCCGTCGTAACGTTTGCCATCGCCTTTGATGAACGGATAGAGCGCGTCCTCTTCGAACGATGGAATGCCTCCATTCGGCAGAACGAAATATTCGGCGACGGGCATACCGCCGCCCGGCCGCTTTCTCATCAGGGTGAAGCCCCATGGTTTCTTTCCGTCGTATCGGCGCGATACGATTAGCTTAAACCACCGCATGCCGCAGTAACCGAGCACGCCGGATGAACCCATGTTGTACTTCCCTTGGACGAAAGGGATGTCCTTCTTGTTTCCGGTGCTAAGCGAAAGGAAGGTACTCTCGAAGTTGTCGGGGGACTGTCCTTCACCATTATCGACGAACGTGTAACAGGGTAAGCCGGCACGTCTGGACTTCGCGCCGGTAACGCCGATCACCAGATTGGCCTGCGCGAAGTCGCGCAGCCAAGGGTCATTGTGATCGAGATTCGTCAGTTTTCCTCCGCGCAGCTTCTTGATCAACTTGTCGACGGCGGCGTGCATCGTCGGCGGCGCGTTCTTGCCCTTGGGGTTGATGCCGGCCTTCAGCGCGTACTTGGTCAGCACGGCATCCACCATATTGGTCATCAGCTCGGTGAGCGCCTTGCCGCCGTCCGATGCCTGATTCGAAGTCACGTTGAAGTTGGTCTCGCGCCCGTCCAACGGTTTCCAGTTGCGCTGATCGCGCATCTCGGGGATCGATTCGACGATCTCTTGGACCGCAGCCTCTGACTCCGCGTCGAGGAGTCGACGACAGATGACCCGTGCTTCGAATTTTGCAGACATTCCCTACTCCAGGGTAAATTCGATTTTTCCGTTTTTCTTTTTCAGAGCGAGGTCGAATCGCTTCCGGCAGGCTGAAAACTCGTCCTGGAGCGCGCGGAATATCTTTTCGACGTCCTCATCCGTGTAGTCGTAGTTCGATCGATTGGAGAGATTTCCTATTAGTTGGATGTCCTTAAGGGTTCTTACGACCCGCTTTCTCGCCAATTCTACAAACTTTTGCCTATCCCCTTGGCGCATTCCGCCTCCGCTGTACGCGATTTATTTCCGTACGCGTACAAATACGAGATATACGATATTTCTAACGCAACGATAAACGGAAAAGTTGTGCGAAGTGAGAGGGATCGGCTCCTGGTTGCTGAAGAGGGGGCGGCGCGGACGCTACATCTTGCGGATATATCTGCCTAATTCGCTATAAATGGCTGCACACTTCACGCAAAAATGACTATACTTGACTATAGTCATAGGCGGGACAGGTTCAGGTGAAGCTCACCGACAAACTGAATACAGCGGCTGCGGCAGAGGCCCTCGGCGTCTCCAAGGCGACCCTACTTCGGTGGTTCCGTGATGGCCGAATCGTGGAGGTCAGCAGAGATCGTAACGGATGGCGTATCTTCACTACGGCCGATTTGAGCCGAATCAAGAGAGTGATGGGACTGGACGCATGAGCGGGAACGGTACGACTTCCAAAAGACGCGCAAAAAGACCGCGCTTTCTCGCCGTCGATTTTTTCTGCGGCGCCGGCGGCACCACGCGCGGCCTGATCGATGCCGGCGGGTATGTCATCGCAGGTATCGATAAGGACGGAAAGTGCGAGAAGACATATGTCAAAAACAATGCCAACGAGTGCCTGGACAACTCCGTTCCCCGTTTCCTTTGCCGCGATATTTTCCGGAAGAGCAGCGAGTATCCCGACGGCGAGCAGAAAGAGTTGTTCGGCGAGCTTGACGGTTTGATCAGCCACTACCGCGCCAAGGCCCCCAAGGTACCGTTATTCTTTGCCATATGCGCCCCGTGTCAGCCGTTCACGAAGCTATCCCGCAAGAAGATGAGCCGCGAGCGACAGGAAGGGCGCAAGCGAGATATGAATCTTCTGCGCGAGGCGTGCCGCTTCGTGGAGAAATACAAGCCGGAGCTGGTACTGTCCGAGAACGTAGCCGGGATTCATGACCCGAAGTATGGCGGCATATGGAACGACTTCCAAAAGCGCCTAGAAAAGTTGGGATACGTCACCGGCTCGAAAGTCGTCTGCACGTCACGGTTCGGCGTGCCGCAATATCGAAAGCGATCGATCCTGGCGGCGGTGCGCAGAGAGCTGGCTCGCTCGGAACGTTATGCCGACGTGTTCGGAAAGGAGCTGCTCGTGCCGGAGAACGATCCGGACGCGTCCGTCCTTTCCGTCGCGCAGGCCATCGGTCATCTGCCTGCGATCGGCGCTGGAGAGGTTCACCCGAAGGTCGTCGGACATCGTACACGCGGTCTTAGTCCGCTGAACTACCTCCGCCTTTCCTCGGCGAAGCCTGGCGAGCCGAACGCGTACATGGCGGACACAAAGCATGGGGATCTGTCGCTCGCCTGTCATCGCCGAGTGAATCGGAAATTAGGCTCCCGGTGCTTCACCGACGTCTACACGCGGATGCACCCTGATCGCCCCTCGCCCACGATCACAACGAGGTGCCACAGCATCTCGAACGGACGCTTCGGTCATTACGACGTGAAGCAAGTTCGGGGCTTATCCGTACTTGAGGCCGCGATCCTTCAGTCGTTCCCGGAAAACTATGTCTTCTATCCGGGCGATGAGATTGAACCGGTCGCGCGGATGATTGGAAACGCCGTTCCGCCGAAGTTAGCAGAGTTCTTCGCTGGTTACCTCGTCAACTCGCTCTCGCAAGATGCCGTCCGCGGCGTCGGTGGAAGTTGAGCCTTTGCAACAGACGCTTACATCCAATCGCCAGCGAGCACTCCCATAGAATCACGACGTCCCAGCCCGCATGGAACAGGGCTTCCTCATTGCGGCGATCACGGGCGATGTTTCCGTCGAGCTTTCGGTTCCAGAACTCGACGTTAGAAGACGGACGCGCGCCACGCGCGCAGTGGTGACCGTGCCAGAAGCAGCCATGCACGAACACGGCTGTCCGGTATCGCGGCAACAAGATGTCAGGCGATCCGGGCAAGTCGCGCCGATGCAGCCTGTAGCGAAAACCCGCCGCGAACAGCACGGAACGGACCGCCCGCTCCGGGGAGGTATTCTTCCCGTGGACGGACGCCATCATTCTAGAACGAACTTCGGGTGGAACTCTGTCTGTCACACTGTACTATAGTTTAGCAACCACGAGATGACTTTCCAATAATCGCAGCGAAGATGAAACCGTTCGACTGGTGCCGTGATGAACTGATCTTGGCCTTGGATGTGTACCTTCGGGTCCGTCCGACGTCCCCTGACCGTCGTATGCAGGAAGTAAAGGAACTGAGCGAAATTCTAAGAGCCGCCCGACTTCATCAGACGGCAGGCCGTCCGCCGAATTTCCGCACGCCCGACAGCATTGTCATGAAGTTGATGAACTTTCGCAGCCTTGATCCCTCGTTTCGAGGGCGCGGCCTGTCGGCCGGCAGCGCCTCGGACCGTGCGGTCTGGGCGGAGTTTGCGGAAGACGCCGGACGAACCGCACGTACGGCGGCCTGCATTAGGGCGGCACTTTCCGCCGGAAGTTCCGGCGGCGACGAGCCGGACGTTGATGCGGAGGCGAGCGAGGGACGCGTGCTGACCCGCCTCCACTTCTCTCGGGAGCGGAACGGAAGGCTAAGGGAAAAGAAAATAGCTGCGGTCCTTAAGCTGAAGGGGGAATTGACGTGCGAGGTGTGCGACTTTTCGTTCGAAAAGGTCTACGGCGAACGAGGCACAAGGTTTATCGAGTGTCATCATGTCGTTCCGCTGTCCGAGCTGACTCCTGGGAGCAAAACCAAGCTGAATGACCTTGCACTCATATGCGCCAATTGCCATCGGATGATCCATGTCAGGCGTCCGTGGGTCGGCGTAGCAGACATGCGTTCGATCATCGGGAGTAACGTCGCTGCAATGACGAAAACAACCGACAGGGAGAAGAAAATATGAACGACGCGCCCGCGAAGGAGCTGCATCTCGATTTCCACGGACGCTTCATCGATGCGCTCGGCATCCAGATGTACCAGAAGCCGACGGCCGCGATAGCCGAGCTGATTTCGAATGCTTGGGATGCCGATGCCAACAACGTCGAGGTCACTCTGCCGACTGCTCTCGATCCAGGAGCGGAGATTGTCATCGCGGATGACGGGCACGGCATGACTTTCGCCGAATGTCAGGATTTCTATCTGAAAGTCGGTCGCAACCGCCGCGCCGGCGGTAAGGGCACGACGAAAGGCGGCCGTCCGGTCTTGGGTAGAAAGGGGATTGGCAAATTCGCCGGCTTCGGAATCGCGAAGAAAATTATCGTGGATACGACAAGCGGCGAGACCGGCGAACGAACCGTCTTCCTGCTAGATTTGGACAAACTACGGTCCGACGAATTCATCGAAGCTGGCCGACACCCGGTCAAAGTGTTGGCTGCGCAAGGCCCAGATGATGCACGCAAGAAAAACTGCGGCACGAAAATCAATCTCGGTGCACTCACATTAGGCCGCACGCCGAACGCTGAAGGATTTGCCGAACGCATGGCCAGGCGCTTTCAGCTTGCCGCCAATGCTCAAAGCTTCAAGGTCAAGGTCAATGGTATCGAGCTATCGGGGATCGACGTCTCTAAGGATGTGGAGTTCGATTTTCCGGCCGACTACCAGGACGGCGAGAAGCCCGAGGGCCTCAAGATTGAGGGAAGCGAAGGGGTCGAGAAGTTCGGAGAGCAAGAAGTCCGATGGCGGATTCGGTTTTGCAAGGAACCGATCGGCGACGCGGAATTCCGCGGTGTCTCGGTATTTTGCGGAATCAAAGTCGCTCAGACACCGTTCTTCTTCGAACTCAGCGGCGGGCTTTCCGGCCAGCACGGCCAACAATATCTCTTTGGCCACGTCAAGGCCGACTATCTGGATCAGCTCGGCGACGACATCATCACCACCGAGCGGCAGCGCATCAATTGGGAAAATCCTGACGCCGAGTGGCTGCTGACATGGGGGCAAGTCCGCGTCAAGCAACTCCTCTCGATCTGGAAGGAGCGGCGATCCGCTGTCCGCCAACAGCAAATCGACAACAAGATCGCTCCGTTTGCACCGCGGCTCGAGAAACTGCAACCATCCGAGCGCAAGACGGTGACCTCCGCCATTAGGAAGATCGCGACCGTATCCACATTGGGCGACGAGGAGTTCGTCGATCTAGCAATGTCGTTGCTCACGGCATGGGAGCGCGGGCGGCTTCATGAATTGATCGAGCGCATATCGGGCATGTCCGACGACGATGCCGGCATCATCGTAGCCGTTATGGGGGAGACACAGGCCCTGACGGTTCTGCAAATGGCCGAAGTGATAAGGACCAAGATCGATCTCATCGCGGGATTGCGGAAGCGCGTTGAAGCGCGCGAGCTGGAGAATGCGATCCGCGATTACATCGCGGAGCATCCGTGGCTGATCAGTCCTGAACTTGAACACTATAAGAAGGAAGTTTCCCTGCAGAAGGTCCTCAAGGAGATCGCTAACGAGATTAAGCTGGAAGAGAACGCCGACTTCTCCAAGCGGATTGATCTGCTCTTGTGCCATGGCGACCATCTGGTGCTGCTGGAGTTCATGCGCCCTGGCTTAACGATCGACCGCGACCATATCCAAAGGTTCACGCACTATGTCGATGAAATCAGGGCGAGAGTCGATATCAATACCGGAGGGCCGTTTCGGCGAGTGACCGGAAAGATAGTCGCGGACCGATTGGAGATGTCTAAACCGGGCAACCGCAAAGCCATCGAGCGGCTCGCGACTAGCGACCTTTACGCTCTGGACTGGGAGGTTCTTCTCACCGTGGCCGAGGCTCAGTATCGAGAGTACTTTGCGGTGATGGCCGCGCGAGCGCCCGACGATCCCAGAGTCCGCGAAGCGGTAGATGGCCGGGCCCCGGAGAAAGCCGCCGACCGATAACGATGATAGTTGAGCGGTCTCGGGTTTGCAGGACACGCGGTCAGGCTAATCGCATCTTCGCCGTGAACGCTATTGGAGCCGGTTTATGATTGGTGCTGGCGAGGCGCGGCGCTCGATACGGATCACTTGACCGACGTCAGTTTCGTACGCTTTGGACGCGCCGTCGGCGCCAACAGCGCGTGCGGCTGCGCTTTGAGCGCCGCCGCCAACTTGTCCAACATATCGACCGAGGCCGAATACCGCTCGGTTTCCAATAGCGACACGTAGCTGCGGTCGATATCGGCCGCCATCGCGAGCGCCTCTTGCGACATTCCTCGCTCGCGTCTGATGCGGCGCAGGTTCTGCGCCAGGGCTCGCCTGGACTTCATTCCCCAAGAGAATCAAGTTGAGCGACGGCAATCCACAGAGTATACTCAACAAACTGGATAATCGACGGTTTGCTACCCTTCACCCAATCGGAGGTCTTTCCATGCCGAAGTCGGGACAATCCGACTACGATCCGGGCAATATCTACATCGCGCGAAGCGAGGAGCTCGGCCGAGGTAAATACAAGATCGGCCTGTCGCGGAATGTCGGCCGCCGCATGCTCAACCTCGCCAAGATGAGCTATGGCGGCTTCAAGGACTGGCGCAAGGCGTGCGCCGTGCGCGTCACCAGTATGCGCGCGGTCGAGCGGCGGATGCACAAGGTCGCCGGCAAGCCCGTCGAGATTTCGACGAAGGGCGGCAAAGCGATTGAGATTTTCGAGATCCCCTACCCCAAGGCGAGGAACATGCTGCTGTTCTTCGGGCGTCTATTCCGACCTGGCCGCGCCAAGCGCAGCAACCGCAAAGAGTGAAGGTCGATACACGATTATCGGTCGGTTCTCGCTTTGCGAATCCTGAGGCGAGCCGCAGGACAATGAAGTGCATCCATGGCTCAACACATGGGCCATCGACGCTCGAGGCCGCGACGCGGTCGGCTTGATCAATGCTCGGTCACATGGGGAGTATTCCGGATGTCCGACGATACGAAGCAGCCTGAAGACACACCGCCGCCGCCATTCCGCGATGACCCGCTGGCGCGCCTTCCCTTCGCGCCATCGGGATTGAAAAACCCGATCGGCGCGATGATGACGAGCATGGTGAGACCCGAGACCTTAGCGCTGATCGACGAGGCGATCCGTAAACGCCGCCCGGATTTAGAACGTTTCTTAAAGGCAGAGAAGTCGGCTTCGGAATCCTAACGTCGCACGACGCCAACGGCGGTCGTTCCGCCGCGTCGCCCGGCGCCGTTGTGTGGGCGCACCTCACCGATCCCAGTCGTCATCGCGCCGACGCTTGGGTTGCGGCGTTGACGGCTTGTCCTTTTTGGCCGCTTCCGCCGCGCGGCGTGCATTCTCCGCCTCGATCCGCCGCCGCTCTCGCTCCCGTTCCCGGTCGTCGTACGCCCGCATCCGCCGCGCGAGCTCCAAGGCGCCATCAAGCTGCCGATCGGGAACCTCGCTCTCGGGCTCGAGCGGTAGGTCTGGGATGGCGGCGATACCCTTCGCGATCATCTCGACCGTGAACGCCATCGCGTCGGTCCGTTCGTCCTCCGGGAACGCTTGCCGCAAACCCCAGGCGAGACGATTGAAACTCTGCACGATGCCGGCCTGACCGCGTCGCGCGATCCGCCGCCGCCCCTCGAGCTCGGGGTTCGCCAGGACCTGCCGGCTCAGTTGATCGACCAAGGCCAACTCGATCTCGGCACGACGCGCCTCCAGCGACTTCGGCGATAGCTCCTGCAAGATCTCGTCGAGACGACCACGCCCGCCGACGCTGGGCGTGTCGGGCTCGATCATGCGCAGTCGGTCACGTAGCGCGATCGTGTCGCGCGATTGCGCTGTTCCCTTTCCAAGAGTCCCGAACAGCTGCGGCGCCCGGCACAATGCCCAATCGGCGAAGGCGTAGTTCTCGGCGCGCGCCGTTCGCCAGAGATCAATAGCGCTGTGCGCGGCAGCGAGATCCGCGAACACGCCCTGCTCGATCAGCCAATCGCGCAACGCCGCCAGTGCCGCGCGCTGCGCGTCGTCATTGGCGTCGATCGGTGGCGGCACTGGTGCGGTCTCGCGCGTGAGCCAACCTGCCGCACGCTCCCAGAACCCGGGCTCGGCCGGCGGCGGCTTCGACTGGCCCCATTGCGCCTCAAAGGCCGAGATGTTGGCCAGGATATCCGCGCTATAACCCGCCAAGGTCACCGGCAGCTTGCGAACCGCGCGCCGTAGCAGCGGCGGCAACTCGACGAATGTCCAACTCGTCGGAGGCCGATCGAAGCTGCGTGTCACCGGTCGCGTGCGCAGCGGCTCCAAGCCCGCCAGGATCAGCTTGCGCATCTCGGCGCGATCCTCGCGTCGGCTGGCATCGACCTCATACCCCTCCTCGCGCGCGACCTCGGCCAGAAGAAGCCGCAGCGCGTCCGCCGTGAACCCATGCCGGTCGAGCCCGAACCGCGCGACGCTCCCCTGCCGGAGCCCGCGCCGTTCATAGCCCTCAATCAGCAGCGAGACCGGCTTCACCGTCGCGGCCAGAACATGGGCATGAAGGAAGCGGCCATGCTCATGATGAAGGGCGACCAGCGCCCGGCATCCGAACGCGCCGAAGGATTGGCGCATGAACCGGCGTAGGACGGATTCGAAGCGAAGACCGAGCGGATCATCCTCTGGCTCGGGTACCGAGATCACGATATGGAGCGCTTGGACCTGGGCGAAGGCCACGTCTTCGTCGAGCGCGTTCAGCGCCCGCATTCCGCCCGTTTCCACCGCGCGCTGACCGGCGCGCGCGAGGTTCTCGAGATCGTCGAGGAGCGGCCACTCGGCAATCTTCTCCAGCATCCGGTCGCGCGCGACGGGAATACCCCATTGGTCATAGACCCGTGGCTTCTTCCCGCGATCCGCCTCTGCCGCCGCGACGGCCGCACCCGATGGCGGACGGTATCGCGCAGGGCGTGGCGTCTCGGTTACCCGATCGGACGCGAGATCCTCAACCTGAACGCCAGAGGCAGGCGCAACCGCGCGGGTTCCGTAGTCATAGCCCAGGCGACCGATATAACGGGCGATCCGCCGGACCGCCTCGATGGAGCGCGCATTCGAGACCTGTTTGACGATGACCGGGGCGCGGTCCTTCTTAAGTCGATCCTGGCCGGTCACCCACCTGCCGCGCTGGAGCAGCGCCAGGCTAATCGCGCGCCGCTGGGCGCCGAAGCCGGACGCAAATAGCCCGAACTCGTCGCCGTGGAACTCTTCGAGCCGGCCAGTCTTCAGAGAGTCCCAGAAACTCTTTTTCGACCGGCGGCGCGGCATTACCGATCCTTGCCGGATTCAGGGACGGAAATCGGTTTCAAAAGCCCGTGCAATTTCTCGAGGGCCGCGTCGATTTCCTGCAGCGTATTCGTGAGGGATTTGGAGAGCGGATCGTCGCGATTCATGACCTCGCGGATCCTGACTTGCGTGATCGAATCGACGATCGAAAACACGCCCGCTTGCAGCGGCAAAAGTGCGGCAATTACGGCCGCAAATTCGGCTCGATTTTTGGACGGAATTTGGACCGGATTTTTACGCGTTGCGCGCGCGAGCGCGGCAAGCCGAACGAAGCGCGAGATCGACACGCCCTCGGCCGTAGCCGCGCGTTCTACAGCCGAAAGCTCCTCGAGCCGAACGCGCGCCTGGACCGTGGCTTCGGCGCGCGATGCAGCGCGCGCACCGGCGGGTCGGCCAGCGCCGAGACGTCGTCCGCCGCGGCCTGGACGCACAGGGGCAGAGCCGTCTTCGCCGCCGGAAGGCGGGGTTTCCGCGAGCCGATCAGATGAACGTCGCTTGGCCATCTATGAATAATCATATCACAGATACCTAATCTTGTCTGCGTATGAATTCATAGGAAGTAATCGGAATACTGAATACGGATCAGAACCTTAGACTGATTCGGCAATTTGGCATGCCCGGCCGATCGGGTAGCTAATGCCCCTTCGGCAGGACCCCCGACGTAGCGAGCCTCAGAATCGCGGTAGCAATGGGTTTGAAGAGGGGTAGCAGCGCCAAAGTCGTCGGTAGCAACCGGCGAAACGCCCGTAGCAGCAAATTGCGGTTATTGGATACCGTAAATTGATCTCGTCCGACTTCCGAGAGGCGAGTGCTGAAGATCATAAGACTCGCCATGCCACCCTCCCTGGATCGGCGCCGATTGGCGGTGCCGACTTGGAGGACCAAGCCATGTCCAGGATTGCTATCCCTTCGAAACAGATCATGACGGCGCTTGCCGCCACCCTTCTATCAATCGACCTTGACCTCGCGACCGACCCGGAAACCGTTGTCGACGCAGACCGACGCCGCGCCCTGAAATCGGCCAAGCGCGCCCAGATCAGCCTTCAAGACCTGGTCGAAAACATCGAAAAATTCGAACAGGATTTCACGACGGCGGAGGCAAAGACGCCTAAGAAAAAGCTGCTCGCCGAGATCGAAAAAGCGATCCAGTCGGATCCCAAAAATCTCGAAAAGGTTACGAGAGCGCTCGACGATGTTATTCGTGGAAATATGAGCGAACAAATCCACGAAAGCCGGCCAGAAAAATCCGCCAAGAAATCCGTTTCGAAAGCGGCGGTGGCCCAGAGCGACGCGGCCGCTCGAATTCCCGATACTGCGGATACGGTCGATGCCCAGCGTGGCGATGGTCGAGCTTCCGCAATTCACGCCGCACGCGCACCGCGTCGGCGGCAGAAACCGATCGACCCTCTGGTTGCGGCGATGCGACAACAGGAGGGCTGATCCTGAAAGCACCGACACGCTGCTGACTCGCGTGATGGCGACTACCGCTCACGCGAGATCCCGGCCGTGCGATTGAAGCGTAGCGCGTCATGTTCGACATCGGCAGCCGAAACCGGTTGGCAATATTCTTGCGCTGAACGGCCTGAATGCTCGGAATTGCGTCGCCGCTCTATCGACTGACTAAATGAATGAATGAATGAATGAATGAATGATCTAAGGCAAAAAGCCATGAATGATCTAAGGCAGAAGCCAAAAAGCCAAAAAGGAAAAAAGGAGAAAAGGAAAAAAGCCAAAAAGGAGCAAAAGAACTCGCGAAGCGGCAAAAAACTGACGGGATGAAGGCAATTTTCCAGACTCGAGCCGGTTGCTACCTCGAGTTCGCCTGACGCCCGCATTGATTTTGTTATGATTTTTCGACTGCGATGATTTTTCAGCGAGCCGGCCGAATTTCAGGGGCCGAACGCTTCGGTTCTTAAGTCACTTCGTGTCAATTGGGATGCCATGCACGTGGCACCCCTCTCACCGCAGCAGACCGTATCGGCCCAATCCGCCGATGACGATGGCGGTTCGAACGCGCGCCCCGTTAAACCGGAAGGCTTCGAGTGGCTCGCGGCCGGCATCGAAAAACTCGTGGCCACCGTTCAGAATCTCGATCGAAACATTCCGATCGACGCGGCCGAGGCCTGCCGACGCTACCGGCTCGCGCCCGATACCCTGCGTCGGATTCCGACTTCAATACTCCCAAAGTTCAAACCTGGACGCGTCGTTTTGTACTACCCCGACGATCTGGATCGCTACGTTCGTATCCATTGCGTCGTCGGCCAACCCCCAATCGAGCCGCTTGCGAATCCCGAAGAGATCGACCTAGATGCTCTGGCCGATAAGGCGCGCGGGCGTTCCCGGAAACGGAGAACGCCAACATGACGAAAAGCAAATGGTCCCCGCGCACGGTCGCCGGATTTCGTGTCCGGCCGCAAGTGCGCAACGGTCACAAGACTGGCAGTTGGTTCGTCGACGTGCCGAAGAGTTCCAGTTACGGCCGTCGTCGACGCGTGTTGTTTGAAACGGTGAATCAGGCCGAGACCTTCGCAGTCGACTTGGCTGCGAAGCTCGCAACGATCAACACCCGTCACGCCCAGGCGGGAAACGCACTCTACAATTCGCTCATGAACGGCATGCCCATGCCAATCCCAACGGCACCGGCGATGCCGGTCCAGATGAGCGCGCCGCTCGCCGGACCAGGTCCAGCAAGACCGACCTTCGGCGCCGCGGTGGAACTTTGGAAACGTTCGTCGAAAGACAAGATCGCGGTCGGCAAGAAACGGGAAGCATCACACGCAACCGATCTCGCTCGACTGAAGCCGCTTCTCGACGTTTTCGCGAACTATCAACTGCCGCAAATAAACGAGCTTAATTGGGGCGCCTATCTACGGCAGCGCATGGAGAAGGACGGCTACGCGCCCAATACCGTCCAAGGTGAAGCGACGGTCATGCGTAAAGTCTTGAACTTCAGTGAGCGTATTTTCGACTGGTACCGCGCGCCCAAACTTCCGGGCGTCGGCATCGAAGAGGATGACGAGCGCCGGCTTACAGAAGCGGAGCTCACATCGGTTATCCAAGTAATGGAGCGTCCGTACTTCGGAATGTTCTGGCTCTTCGCGGAAACGGGCTTACGTAAAAGCGAAGTGCTCAAACTCACATGGCCTCAGATCGACTTGGAACGATCGATGGTCGAAGTGCGCAAAACGCGTCGCGGCAAACCGAAGTCGAGACCGTCAATTCGACGGGTCCTCTTCTCGCAAGGCTTGCACGACGAACTGTTGGCGATGCGGCGCGCGCGCGAAGCTTTCGAGACGATCTCTGATGACTCGCTTGTCTTCCCCGCCGCCGAGAAGGAGATCCCGAAGGACGGGGGGCCACCGAAAGACAAGCCGCTTGCCAATCTCAAACGCGCCTTCGTCCGCGCCGCCAAGCGGATGAAATGGGAGGGCGAGCAGATCCCGCTGTCGCCCCAACGATTGCGGCGCGCGTATATCACGGCGCTGGCCAATCGCGGCGTGGACGACTTCATCGTGAAGCGGGTGGCGGGCCACAGCCCGACCTCCGACGTGACGAATAAGCACTATGCGCGGTTGAACGATGAGGGGCTTCGCAAAGCCCTCCTCGAACTGCCGGTCGGTGGCAACGCGAATGGCAACGCTGTTGCCACGGGCGTGGCAACACGTGGCAACGGGCCCAAATTGGGCCGTTAACCGCGTGGCAACAACGGGGCTAAGTCATTGAAATCCGCTGGTCGGAGCGAGAGGATTCGAACCTCCGGCCCCTAGCTCCCGAAGCTAGTGCTCTACCAGGCTGAGCTACGCTCCGACCGTGCGGGGCCGTCCCTATACCGCCCCTGGCCGCCCTTCGCAAGCGATTGATGGGGCGGGTTTTCCGGCCCCGTTTTGGGCCCCGAAAACCGCGCGTTTCCGTGATCTGGGGACTTTGGCACGGGCGTTGCGATATTCTGCCCGCCATGACCGTCGAGACCATCGCCACCCGCCCCGCCCCCGCCTCGATCCGCCAGGCTTTGGCCGAGCCGGCGCGCCGGGGGACGGCCGGCTTCGCCGAATTGCTGGCGACCGCGCGGCGCGAAAGCGGCCTGAAAACCGACGCCAAGAACCCGAATTCCAGCGCCACGGGGCTTTTTCAGTTCACCGAGCAGACCTGGCTGGAGCTTGTGCGCCGCCACGGCGCAAAATACGGCATGGGCGACGCGGCCGCGAAAATCGCGCGGGACCCCGCCACCGGCCGGAACGAAGTGCCGAGTGCCGACGACCGATCGGCAATTCTTGCCCTGCGCAAGGATGCCAAACTCGCCGCCGCGATGGCCGGCGAATTGTCGAAGACCAACCGCAGCAGTTTGCAGAAGGCGCTGGGCCGCGAGCCGACCTATCAGGAGGTTTACGCCGCGCATTTCCTGGGCGCGTCGGGTGCGGTGCGCCTGATCAAAGCGGCCGAGGCCAATCCCGACCAGCCCGCCAATCGCGTGCTGCCGGTCGCCGCCAAGGCGAACCGCGCGGTGTTCCACGATCGCGACGCCAAGCGCGCGCGCACGGCGGGCGAAGTCGCGCAGCGCCTCGACCTCGACGGCGTTACCGACACGCGCGGGCGCGTGTCGGGGGCGGAATTCACCGAAGGGATCGTCGTCGCGCGCGGCCGCCGGCCGGATGCCGCGCCGAACGCGTTGTCGGCGCAGCTTCAAGCCCAGCTCTCGGCGAACGACGGCTAAGAACCGATCTCGCCGCCGTCGATCTTCTCGACCGCGATCACCGACGGGCGCGGCGGCGTGTCGTCGCGGAAATCCGGCCAGCGCGTCGACGGGTTCTCGTAATTCGAGCCGCGCGCCTCGCCCGGATGCTGAATGGCGAGGAACAGCGTCTTGCCGTCGGGTGTGAAACACGGCCCGCAGACTTCCGCGCCCGAGGGCGCCCCGTAAATGCGCTTGGTGACCGCACGTCCCGGCCCTTCGGTATCGGTGCCGAACAAGCCGTCGGCACGGGCGGGCGAGGCTTGCGTGGGCATGCCGTCGGTCGAGATCCACATCCGGCCCTTCGGATCGAAGGCGACGTTGTCGGGGGCCGCCAACCAGCCATGCGGCCCCACGCCAGCACCATATTTGGCGCCCGATGCCGGATCGGCGGGATCGCCGCCCATCAGGAAAATGTCCCAGCGGAACACGTCCGCCGCATGATCGGCCTTCGCCCCGCGCCCGCCGGGCGGGATCATCTCGACGACATGGCCCGTGCGGCTGCCCACGCGCGGATTGGCGGGGTTCACGCGCGTGCGCGCCTCCGCCGCATCCGCCGCCGCGCGGCGTTCGTTATAGGTGCACATCACATAGGTGCGCCCGGTCACCGGATTGGTCTCGACGTCCTCCGGGCGATCCATCGGCGTGGCGCCGACCAGATCGGCCGCGCGGCGCGCTTCGATCAGCACGTCGGCCTGGCTGTCGAAACCATTCGCGGCGGTGAGCGGCCCTTGCCCATGGACGAGCGGCAGCCAGCGCAACGAACCGTCCGCGTCGAACCGCGCGACCGACAATGTGCCTTCATCCAGCAGATCGCGATTTGCGCGGCGGTTCTTCGGATCGAACTTGCCCGACGAGACGAAGCGATAGACATATTCGAAGCGCTCGTCGTCGCCCGAATAAACCGCGACACGCCCGTCCGGGCACACGACGCAAGTTGCCCCCTCGTGCTTGAAGCGGCCCAACGCGGTGCGCTTCACCGGCGAGGATTTGGGATCATAGGGATCGTATTCGACGACCCAGCCGTAACGGTTGGGTTCGTTCGGGTTCTTTTCGACGTTGAAGCGTTCGAAATACGTCGCCCAGGGCGCCCCCTGATAGGCCTGCACGCCGTAGCGGCGATGGTTGCGCGCCTCCGGCGTTTTGGCCGCGTCGCCGCCGAAATAGCCGTTGAAGTTCTCCTCGCCCGACAACACCGTGCCCCAGGGCGTCACGCCGCCCGCGCAATTATTCAGCGTGCCGACGACCAGCGTGCCGGTGCGATCCTCGTTGGAGCGCAAGCGCGGATGCCCCGCCGCCGGGCCCGAGACATGGAACATCTCGCCCGAACCCGACAGGCGGCGATTGAACTTGCTGTCGCGCACGAAGCGCCATTCGCCGCCGATCTTCGCGACCTCGATCACCGACAACCCGTGTGCTGCCATCTCGACTTCGCATTGCTCCTTGGTCTGGTTGCCGCGCTCGCCGATGCCCGGGAACATCAAGTTCCCGTTGCAGTACTCGTGATTGACGTGCAGCAAGCCGCGCGTCGAACTGCGCGAACCGTAGGGCAGCGGGAAGAACGCCATGAAATCGTTGTTGTAGCCGAATTGGCGTTCCTGCTTGGCGCCGCTTTGCGCGCGCGGATCGAAAGCGGGCGCGTCCGGGAACAGCGGATCGCCCCATTTGATGACGAAGCTGCGCTTGTAGCCGGGGGCGACGCGATCTTGCGCGTTCATCACGCTGTCGGCGTCGGTGAATTTCAGCGACGAGCGCCCGGCCTGCGCCTGGGCTTCTTCGGGCAGCGCCGCGGCAAGTCCCGCCGCGGCCGCGCCGCCCAACAACGCGCGACGGCTCAAACGTTCTTGCGCGATGTCGCCGAACACGCGGCCCATCGGGCGCGCGATGCCGATCGATTCCGGATCGTCTTCGAATTCCGCCATTTTCCCCTCCCCCGGGTTTATGACGGAAATATTACGATCCGGACTTGGCGAATAGCGAGTCCTGTTTTGGGGACGCTCAGCGCGCGGGTTGGGGCAGGAGTTTCTCGGCGCGGGACTTGGCTTCGGCAAGCTGCGCCGCGCTCAAATTCGCGCTCAAATTATCGCGGGCCGTCGCGGCCCCCGGAACATTGCGTGCCGCAGCGAGCATGTACCAAGCATAGGCGGCGACCGGATCGGCTTCGCGTCCGCGCCCGCTCGCCAACAATCCCGCCAGCGCGAACATGGCACCCGCATGGTTTTGTGCGGCCGCCTTCTCGAGATAGACGACAGCGGCCTGATCGTCCCGTATGGGGTTGCCGCGCTCGCTCATCATCAGACCCGCGGCGAATTGGGCTTCGGGTGCGCCGCGATCCGCCCCGAGACGGATGTAACGGCCCGCCTCGGCGCGGTCGATACCGACATAATGGCCGCTCAAATAGGCGATGCTGAGTTGAGTCGCCGCGATCGCCGCCGTTCGGTCGTTTCCTTCGGCCAGTTTGCGCAACCGGGCGACCGATTGATCCATCACCGGCCGCGCCAGTGCGTTTGCATCGCCGCCGGCGGGAATCATCCCCAGCCGCTCAGCGATGACCTTGCGGGCGGCGACCATCGCCGCCAAGTGGAACATCCCCGGCGTGATCGACGGATGATAGAGCGTGCGCAAAGCATCGATATCGATCTGCGTGTATTCCGACAGGCTCTGCTGCGTATAGCTCATGACCGAGCGCAGATTGTGCGGATGGGCGGGGATGCCGAACCCGTGCAGCATCTCGTGCGATACGCAGCGATCGAAGTCCCGGATCCCCGAGCGGATATAGAGTTCCACGCGCGTCAATGCGCCGCCCGTATTCCAATAGCGCGTCAGACAACCGGCGCTCTGCAGCATCGGCGGCGCGCTGTATTCGGGGAAAAACTCGATCTTGAAATTCTCGCCGCTGCCTTCGCCGTCTTCGATGGTGACGGCAAGCCCGGCGATCTCCCCCGCTTGGCGCAGGAATTTGAGCGTCGATGCGCGCTCGTTCGACGACGAGCGTCCGACGACGCGCACGCGCAGCGCCCGATTCCAACGCACGATAACACCGGTCGGCACGGCACCGCCGGCGGCCGTGCCCGCCGCATCGCGCCACAGCGTCAATTGCTCGAACGCGTCGAGTTCCGCCGAGAGTTTCGCTTCGTCGGCACGCGCGGGCGCGACACCCAAAACCAGCGCGGCCAACAACACCATCAAAATCCGCATATGCCTTCCCCGGATCTATTTCGGAGAATGCTAAACGGACGGATGCGCGGCGTAAAGCCCGATCAACTCCCGGTACACGACGGCTTAGGAAGCGCTCCAGGGCAGCGAATAGGTCTTCACGTTGGTGAAGCACTTCATCGCCTCGACGACGCCTTCCTTGTGGCCGAGCCCCGAATCCTTGATGCCGCCGAAGGGCGACATTTCGATGCGATAGCCGGGCACTTCCCAGATATTCACGGTGCCGACGTTGAGTTCCTTGATGAACCGATTGATATGGTCGAGGCGCCAGGTGCACACGCCCGACGACAGACCGTATTTGGTCGAGTTCGACACGCGGATCGCGTCGTCGATATCCTTGACGCGCACGACCGGAATGACCGGGCCGAAGGTTTCTTCGCGCACCAATTCGCAATCGTAGGGCACGCGGTCGACGACCGTCGGCGGATACAAAGCACCCTGACGGTTGTTGCCGTGCAGGAGCTTCGCGCCGAGGCCCACCGCGTCGTTCACACGCTTTTCGAAGCTTTGCGCCGCGCGCTCGTGGATCACCGTGCCGATATCGGTTTCGGGGTCCATCGGGTCGCCGGATTTGAGCTTCTTGGCGTGGACCATGATGCGCTCGACCAGCTTGTCGGCGATGCTTTCGACCGCAAGGATGCGCTTCACGGCCGTGCAGCGCTGGCCCGAATTCTTGGTCGCCCCGGCGACGGCGAGTTCGGCGGCCTTATCGGGATCGGCATCGTCGAGCACGATCAGCGGATCGTTGCCGCCGAGTTCGAGCACCACGCGGCGATAGCCGGCCTTCTGCGCGATCATCTTGCCGACCGCGACCGAGCCCGTGAACGTGACGAGATCGATATTCGGATCGGTGATCATCGCGTCGCCCAGATCGCTGGGCGAACCGGTGACGACCGACAGCATTTCGGGCGGCAAGCCCGCTTCGTAAAGAATGTCGGCGAGTGCGAGCGCCGTCAGCGGCGTCAGTTCCGTCGGCTTCAGCACCACGCGGTTATTGGTCGCGATCGCGGGCGCGATCTTGTGCGACACCATATTGAGCGGGTGATTGAACGGCGTGATCGCCGAGATGACGCCCTGCAACGGCTCGCGCAGCGTATGGATGCGGCGCGCCTTGCCGTGCGGGGTGATGTCGCAGGCGAACGTCTCCGCGTCCTCGCGGATCGCGAGCTGGCCCGACAGCGTATAGACGTCGTAGGCGCGGCCCACTTCGTAATACGAGTCCTTCAGGCTCAAACCGCTTTCGGCGGTGATGATGCGCGCCAGCATCTCCTTGCGCGACGCGATCAACTCGCCCGCCTTCATCAGGATTTTCTGGCGGTCGTAGCGCGTGAGCTTGGACTTGAACGCCGCCCCGATCTTGAAGGCTTCGGCGACTTGCGCGGCGCTGGCGCGCGGCACAGTGCCGACGACGGCCCCGGTATAGGGATCGAACACGTCGAGCGTGCCGAGATCGCCCGCGACCTTCTTGCCGGCGATGCGCAACGATTCCGTGCGGAACTCGATGCGGGGGAATTTCACGGGAGCGTTCATGCGGGCACCTTTTCGGCGACACGGTTGAAGGCGAAGTCGAACGCGTCGAAATTGCGGTAGGTCCGCCCGGCTTCGACCGTCAGTTTGCGATTGGAAATCAGCGGTACGCTCTGCTCGGACACGCCGCCATGCGAGCGCAACGGCTCCTTGAGGCCCGAAAGATCGTGGCGCTCGACGCTGGTGCCGACCGTAACATGCTTCGACGACACGACGACCAACTCGCCCAAACGATCCGGCGGCAATTGGAATTTCGCCGCCGCCTCGTCCTTGGTCAGCACGCTGTCGATGCCCTTGATCGCCGCGATATGCCGCGCGACAGCGGCCTTGTCCGCATTCGCGGGCAGATAGACGACGGCGTAGGAGCCCAACGCGCCGTGATGCACGACGTAAGGATCGGTGATCGGCAGGATCACCCGCGCGGCGGCTTTGCCGAGCAGATCGTCGAGCGCGTCCTGCAAATAGACGACGACGGGCTTACCGTCGGCGCCGTGCTTGGCGTTCATGCCGTGATCGGCGGTGACGACGATCGTCGCCCCCATCGCGTCGAGGCGCGCCAGATACGAATCCATCATCGCGTAGAAATCGTCGGCGACCGGCGTGCCGGGGGCATGCTTGTGCTGGATGTAATCGGTCGTCGACAGATACATCACGTCGGGGCGCATCGTTTCCATCAGCTTGACGCCGGCGGCGAACACGAATTCGGACAAGCCCGCCGAATAGACGTCCGGCACACCCATGCCGACGAAAGCGTTGACGTTGTCGATGCCGTTATCGGCGAGCGTCGCCTTGTCGGATTTCTCCGACGAGAAGCACACGGCTTTGCCCGGCGCCATCTTCACACCGTGGCCCAGCAACGCGCGCAGCTTGTCCTTCGCGGTGACGATGGCGAGCGTCTTGCCGAGTTCCTGGAGCTTCTGGAACAAGGTGGGCGCGCGCAGGAATTTCGGATCGTTCATCATCACTTCCTTGCCCGTGTCGGGATCGAGGAAGTAATTGCCCGAAATCCCGTGCACCGACGGCGGTGCGCCGGTGACGATCGACAGATTGTTCGGGTTGGTGAAGCTGGGCACCACGCAATGGCCGATCAACGACGTGCCGTTTTCGAAGCAGCGCTTGAAGAAGGGCGCGCGGCCCTTGGCGATCGCCGCTTCGATATAGCCGGGTTCCGAGCCGTCGACGCAAACGACGACCACCGGATTTTGGGGCAGCGCGTAGGCGCGGCCGTTGACGTCCATCTTGCCCATGTCAGCTCCTTATTCGGCCGCCTGCGATTGCGCCGGCGCGCCGCTCGCCACACCCATTTCGGCGAGCGTGGCCGCGATCGCCGCGAGCACGCCCTTGATCTGGCTTTCGTCGATCCGGCCGATGCAGCCGATGCGGAAGGAATCCGCCACCGTCAGCTTGCCCGGATAGATCACGTAGCCTTGATCCTTCAGGCGATCATAGAAGCTCTGGAAGACAAATTTGTTATCGGCGGGCATGCGCACGGTCACAATGATCGGCGCTTGCACCGCGTCGGGCAGCAGCGTGACGAAGCCCATTTTGCGCAAGCCGTCGACCAGCACGCGGCAATTATTCGCGTAGCGCTTGCCGCGACCGGCCACGCCGCCTTCGGCCGCGTGTTCGTCCAGCGCCTTGGCCAGCGACATGATGGTGTGGATCGGCGGCGTGAAACGCCACTGGCCGGTCCGCTCGAAGCCCTGCCATTGGTCGTGCAGGTCCAGCACCAAAGTCGTCGCGTTGCCCTTGGTTTCGGCCAGCGCCGCCTTGTCGCAAACGACGAAGCCGAGGCCCGGCACGCCTTCGAGATTCTTGTTCGACGACGCGGCCAGCGCGTCGTAGCGGCAGTCCTTGCCCAAGGACAGCGCGCCGAAGGCGCTCATCGCGTCGATCAGCAAGCGGCGCCCGTGCTTGGCGGTGACTTCCGCCAGCGCGTCGATGGGGTTGAGCACCCCCGACGTCGTTTCGCATTGGACCGCGAACACATGGGTGATCGACTTGTCCTTGGCGAGGGCCGCGTCCAGCATTGCGGGATCGATCGGCTTGTCTTCCGGGAAATCGATCGTGACGACCGCGCGGCCGGCGATTTCCGCGATACGCTTAGCGCGCACACAATAAGCGCCGTTGTTGCAGATCAGCATTTTGCCGGTCTTCGGCACGAAGCTGGTGATCATCGCTTCGACCGCGAACGTGCCCGAGCCTTGCACCGGCACGGTGACATGCGTCTGGCCACGTTCCGCGATTTCCGCGATCCGGCGCAGCACGCCCTTATTGGCTTCGAGGAACACCGCATCGCGGCTGCCCCAATCGTGCAGCATCGCTTCCTTGACCGCCTTCGACGTGGTCAGCGGGCCGGGCGTGAGCAGCAGCTTGTCGCCGGTCTGGGACAGGCCTTGAGGGACGTTGGACATGGAATTCCTCCGAAATGCCCACAGATGATGGCCTTGCCCTATCCATAGGTCCAATACATAATAACAATGTTTCAAATCAGATTGGTCTATAGATGAACCCGATCCTGCTGCGCGCCTTCTGGCTGGTCGCCAAGGAAGGCGGATTCAGCCGCGCCGCCCGCAAGGCGCACGTCAGCCAGCCGACTTTGTCGGCCCAGGTTAAAGCGCTGGAACAGCGCTACGCCACGCCGCTCTTCGTGCGCCAGGGCCGCGCAATCCGCCTGACCCCGGCCGGGCGGCGCCTGTTGGATGTGGCCGAGCGCTACATGGCGCTGGCGGATGAAGCAGAGGCCGCGATCCAGGGCGCTTCGGGCGGCGCGCGGGTGTTCTTGAACGTGGCGGCCGACGGGCCGGGCCCGGCCTTGGCGGTACTGAAATCGTGGCGCGCCACCCTGCCCGATCTTGGCTTCGCGCTGGCGATCGGCAATTCGGAAGAGGTCGCGCGCAAGCTGTTGGCCTACGAGGCCGATGTCGGAATTTTGGCCAAGGCCATCGCCGATCCGCGTTTGACGCTGGAGCCGCTGAAGCGCGACCGCTTGGTCGCCTTCGTGCCGGTCGGCGATCCGCGCGCCAAACGCAAACGCCTGCGCTTGGCCGACGTGGCGGCGGGACCGGTGATTCTTCGCGAACGCGGCTCGGTCACGCGCGAGCGTTTCGAGACCGGGCTGGCCGCCGCACGGCTGCAACTGGGCCCCGCCGTCGAAGTCGCGACGCGCGAAGGGGTGGCCGAAGCGGTCGCGGCCGGGTTCGGCATCGGGCTGGTTTTCGAATCAGAGCTCGCGCCCGATCCGCGCTTCGCCAAGCTGGCGTTTTCCGATGCGGAACTGGACGTGGGCGAATATCTCGCCTGCTTGGCCGAGCGCCGCCGTCAGCCCGCTATCGACGGATTCTTTGCGGCGGCGGGCGAACTCTTCGGCCGGAATTGACCCAAATCATTTCGCGGACGCGAAGGCGGGCCTAAGCAAGGGACATTATGTTGTCCCCCGAAGCCCTGACTTTGGCCGAAGCCAAAGTCCCCCGCTACACGAGCTATCCGACCGCGCCGCATTTCTCGCCCGCGATCGGCCCGGCCCACGCCAGCCGTTGGATGGAAGCGATCGACGACACGCAACCCGTGTCGATCTACATCCACGTGCCGTTCTGCGAAAAGCTGTGCTGGTATTGCGGCTGCAATACCTCGATCGCGTCGAAATACGGGCCGATCCATCATTACTTCCAGACGCTGCTGCAGGAAATCGCGCTGGCGCGCCGCGCGATCGGCCGCAAGCTACGCGCGGGCCATGTGCATCTGGGCGGGGGCACGCCCAACGCGCTGAACGCCGCCGATCTCGCTTCTCTCGCGCGGGTCTTGCGCGACTCCTTCCGCTTCGATTCCGATACGCGCTTCGAGATCGAGATCGACCCGCGCACGCTGGACGATGCGCAGATCCAAGCGCTGAAGGAAGCGGGTGTCACCCGCGTCAATCTCGGCATTCAGGATTTCGATCTTCGCGTGCAGCAGGCGATCAACCGCATCCAGCCCTTCGAACTGGTCGCGGAGAAGCTCGCCAAATTGCGCGCGGCGGGCATCGCGCAGATCGGCATGGATTTGATCTACGGCCTGCCGCACCAATCCGCCGAAACGATCGAAGCGACGATCGACCAATCGACCGAGTTGGGGGCCGAGCGCATCGCGCTGTTCGGCTACGCGCATGTGCCGTGGATGAAGCCGCATCAGAAATTGCTGGAGCCCGAAGGCCTGCCCGGCATGCGCGAGCGCATGACGTTGGTCGAGGCCGCGCACAAGCGCTTGGCCGCGCGCGGCTATACGCGCATCGGGATCGATCATTTCGCCTATCCCGACGACGAGATGGCGCGGGCCCAACGCGAAGGAAGGCTGCGGCGCAATTTCCAAGGCTATACGACCGATATGGCCGATGCGCTGATCGGCTTCGGCCCGTCGGCGATTTCGGCCTATGCGCAAGGCTACGCGCAAAACCATACGCGGATCGATCAATGGCGCGAGGCGGTCGAACGCGATCTCGTCCCCGTCGTGCGCGGCATCCAGATCACCGACGAGGATCGCCTGCGCCGCGCGGTCATCGAGCGGCTGATGTGCGATATGGAAGTCGATCTCGACGCGGTTTGCCGGGCGCACAATGCGTCGAGCCACGCGCTCGACCATTTCCGCGACGAACTCGGCCGGCTCGATTTCATGGTGCGCGGCGGCTTGGTCACGGTCGACGGCACAAACTTGCGCATCCCCGAGCCCGCGCAGAACTTCGTGCGCGTGGTCGCGTCGTGCTTCGATCAATACCTCGACAACAGCAAGGCGAAGCATTCGGTTGCCGTGTAGCTCGGCCACGGCGCATGATGGCGTGACCTTCAGCCAGGACACGCATGCCATGACCCGCGAAGCCGCCATCGCCGCCGCCGAAACCTATTTCGATCGGGGCGATTTCAAGACCGATCTCGCAAGGCGCGTCGCGTTCAAGACCGAAAGCCAGAACCCGGAACGGGCCGGCGAGCTCGCGCGCTATCTGGAAGCCGAGATGGTGCCCACGCTATCGAAGCTCGGCTTCGATTGCCGCATTTTGACCCACGCCAAAGCGAAGGGCCCGTTCCTGCTGGCGAGCCGCATTGAAGACCCGTCGCTGCCCACCGTGTTCGGCTATGGCCATGGCGACGTGATCCGGGGCCTGGAAGATCAATGGCGCGCGGGCCTGTCGCCTTGGGAATTGAAGGACGAGGGCGATCGCTGGTACGGGCGCGGGACCGCCGACAACAAGGGACAGCACTCGATCAATATCGGGGCCCTTGCGGCCGTGCTCGCCACGCGCGGCAAGCTGGGCTTCAACGCGAAGTATCTGATCGAGATGGGCGAGGAAACCGGATCGCCGGGCTTGCGCGAAGTGTGCGAGGACAACAAGGCGCTGTTCGCCGCCGATATGTTGCTGGCGTCAGACGGGCCGCGCTTGCGCGCCGAACGCCCGACGATCTTCCTGGGCTCGCGCGGTGCGTTCAATTTCGACATTTGGATCGACGCGCGCGAGGGTGGCCACCATTCGGGCAATTGGGGCGGGTTGATCTCGAATCCCGGCCTACAGCTCGCCCACGCGATTGCGACCATCGCGGGCCCGACCGGTCAGATCCGCATTCCCGAATGGGTGCCGAACGAATTGCCCGAGTCCGTGCGCCGGGCGCTGGCCGATTGCGAAGTCGATGGCGGCGAAGACGGCCCGGCGATCGAGGAATGGTGGGGCGAGCCGGGCCTCACGCCGTCCGAGCGTGTGTTCGGCTGGTGCTCGTTCGAAGTGCTGGCCTACGAGACCGGCAATCCGCGCAATCCCGTGAACGCGATCCCGCCGCGTGCCTGGGCGCGCTGCCAGTTGCGCTTCGTCGTCGGCGTCGATCCGCACGGGATTCTGCCGGCCTTGCGCCGGCATCTGGATCGCCACGGTTTCCCGTTCGTGAAGATCGCCTCAGCCCGCGACGTGCTGTTCGCCGCCACGCGGCTCGACCCCGATCACCCGTGGGTGAAGTTCGCGGTCGATTCCATGCGCCGCACCAGCAACAAGAAACCGGCGATCCTGCCCAATCTCGGCGGGTCGCTGCCCAACGACGTGTTCAGCGACACGCTGGGCCTGTCGACCGTCTGGGTCCCGCATTCCTATCCGGCGTGTTCCCAGCACGCGCCCAACGAGCACATCCTGCCGGAGGTCGCCCGCGAAGGGCTGCGCTTGATGGCCGGTCTGTATTGGGATTTGGGCGATGGGGAAGCCCGCAAGATCGCCCAAGCGACGAAAGTTAAAGCCTAATCAGTGCGTTAGGTGATTTCTTGCCGTCTTCACCGATAATTAGTAAATTTGGTTCAAATTTTATGGGTATTGGAGTTATCCCATGAAGAGCCCGACCGCCCTGCTGACCGTTTCCTTGCTCGCCGCCGCCCTTGGCGCCTGCGGCGAAACGACGTCGTTCCAAGGCAACCCGCCATTGTCGAACGCGCCGAACAAGGTGATGACCTATCTGAAGCCCTACGAGAGGGCGGTCAATACGGTGATCGGCCCGGGGGTGATCATGACCACCGCGATCATCGGGCCGCATTTCATGCCCGGCGCCTGCGACGGTATGTGGACGACCGGCGACCGTAAGATCATGTGCGATCTGCGCGAGCGCTACATGGACGAGCCGAAGGAAGCCAAGCCCGACCCGAACGCCAAATTCGCCTGCGTGCGCACGCTGGGCGGCAGCACCGAGTGCAATCAAATCGCCGATTGACCGGCGGGCGATCCGCTTACTTCTTCGCGTCCGGCTTCGGAATGCGCGACGGCGACACGTAAACACTGCCTTCCAGCGGCTTGCCGGGTCCGGCGTGGAAAACGTTCGGATTGCGCGCGTTGAGCTTATCGGCGTCCGGATTGGCCTTGGGCGGCGTCGAATTGGGTCGCGTATCCTCGGCCCAAGCCGGCGCCGTGGCCGTGGCCAGAAAAGCCGCCGTCACAAGAACAAGAAAACGTCGCATCGGTTCCTCTCCGCCCTTCCTTAGGGTATGTGGTGACTATACCACATCGCGCAAGGGAGCGCCCGAGGTTGGACGTCGATCGGCTTATCGCGGAATACGGGGCGCTGGTGTATGCCGCGACGTTTCTGTGGACCTTCTTCGAAGGCGAGACTTTCGTGATCTTCGCGGGTGCCGCGGCGCAGCAGGAAAAGATCGCCTTCCTGCCGCTGCTGCTGGCCGCGTGGTTCGGCAGCTTCTGCGGCGATCAATTGTGGTTTTGGCTCGGCCGGACCTATGGCGTGAAGCTGCTCGCCCGCAAGCCCGCCTGGAAGCCCGGTGTGGAACGCGCGATGGGCTGGCTGGAACGTTACGACACCTGGTTCATCCTGACCTTCCGCTTCATCTATGGCGTGCGGAACTTCGCGTCCTTCGCGATGGGCTTGGCGCGCATCAACCCATTGCGCTTCGCGGTGCTGAATTTCATCGCGGCGTTCGTCTGGGCGATGCTGTTCGCGGGCGGGGGCTATGTGTTCGGCCACGCGCTGGAAACGGCGTTCGGCGAACTCGCGTCGCATTTCCAATTCGCGATGCTGGGCGCCTTCGTGCTGGCGATCGCGATTTTGCTGTGGGTCAACCGGCGGCGATAGTTTTAGGCGGTACCAGCGCCAAGAACAGTGCCGCCATGATCGCGGCCATCGCGGCATAGTCGAGGGCGGCGAAACGCTCGCCCGTCAGCCACGCCGACGACGCCACACCCACGACCGGCACGGCCAGCAGCCCGAGCGAGGCCATCGACGCGGGCAGAATTTCGAGCGCCCGGAACCACGCCCAATGGCAATAGATCATCGGCACGGTGGCCGCGTAGCCGAAACCGAGCCAGCCCTGCAGCGTCAGCCCGCCCGCCGGCCAAAGACCGCCGGGCAGATCGAACCAGAGCAACCCCGCGATCAGCGGCAAGCCGCCGAACAGCAATTGCCACGCGGTCAGCGTCACCGCCGGCATCGGGAACTTCGCTTGCTTGGTATAGACGGTGCCCGTCGCCCAGCCGATCGCCGCCGCCAGCATCAGCGCCAAGCCGATCGGCCGGTCGATAAGCCCCGCGAACGCGGGCCACGCCAGCAGCATCAACCCCGCCCCGCCGAACGCCAGCGCCAAAGCGCGGCGCCGGTCGAAGACCTCGCCCAGGAACAGCGCGCCGAACAGCGACACCCACATCGGCATGGTGAAAGCGATCAGCGCCGCGCGCCCCGCTTCGACATGCTGCAAGCCATAGGCGGTGGAAACGTGCCAGACGGTCACGTTCAAAAATCCGGCGAGCGCCAATTGCCCCAGCCGCCCCGGCGGGATGCGGCAATCCAGCCGCAAACGCCACGCGATGGCGAACAGACCGGCGGCGCCGATATAGACGCACAGAACGCGGAACACCCATGGCGGGAGTTCCAACACCGAGAACTTCATCGCCGGCCAATTGACGCCCCAGAAAAACGCGAGCGTCAAAAGCAGCCAGAAACCTTCGCGGGAGAGGGCGCGGTTCAACCGGCCTTGCCGATCTCGAAGACGAACACCCCATCGGCTTCGGAAGACGATTTGAGGACGTTGCCGGTCGTCTTGCAGAACGCCTCGAAATCCTTCACGGCACCTGGATCGGTCGCGAAAACCTTGAGCGTGGCGCCGGCGGGCAGGCCCGCCATCGCCTTTTTGACCCGCAGCACGGGCAAGGGACAATTCAGCCCTTTGACATCGAGTTCGGTCGTCGACATGGGGCGGGACATTACGGCTTTGAAGCCGCGGGCTTCAAGCGATAGATTGCCCGGCCTATGCAGGATCTTCCGATACATCTTGTCGTCGCAATCGCCGGGCTCGCCGCCGGCACGGCGTTCGGCGCTTTGGCCCAGCGCACCAATTTCTGCACCATGGGCGCGATTTCCGACGCCGTGGTGATGGAAGACAAACGCCGCCTGCGCGCCTGGATCGCCGCCATCGGTATCGCGATGCTGGGCGCCAACGCGTTGCACGCGGCGGGCGCCATCGATCTGCGCGGATCGATCTACCTCGCCCCCAATCTCGGCTGGCTGGGCGCCATTTTCGGCGGCGCCTTGTTCGGCTTCGGCATGGTGTTGGCCGGCGGCTGCGGCCAGCGCAATCTGGTGCGCGCGGGGGCGGGCAATCTCAAAAGCGTCGTCGTCCTTCTGATCCTGGGGATCGCGGCTTACGCCACGCTGCGCGGCATCGTGGGTTATGCGCGCGTCAATACGTGGGAACGCCTCAATCTCGATCTGCGCGCGCTCGGTTTCGCCGATCAAAGCCTGCCGACGCTTGCCGGCATCGACCGGCCGATCGTGGCGGCGCTGCTGGGCGCGGCCTTGCTGATCTGGTGCTTCAAAGACAAGGCGTTCCGCGCCAGCACGCGCGACGTGATCGCGGGCCTCGGCGTGGGGGCGCTGATCGTGCTGGGTTGGGCGATCACCGGCGTGCTGGGCAAGGACGATTTCGATCCCACGCCGCTCGCCTCGTTCACCTTCGTGGCCCCCGTTGGCGACACGCTGTTCTATGCGATGTTCTGGACGGGGACGAAAATCAATTTCGGCGTGTCGACCGTGTTGGGCATGTTGATCGGATCGGCGATCGCCGCGAAAGCCGCCGGCGAATGGCGCTTGGAAAGTTTCCGCGACGCGAACGATTTCCTGCGCAACGCGGGCGGCGCCATCCTGATGGGTGTGGGCGGCGTCAGCGCCTTGGGCTGCACCGTCGGCCAAGGCATCACCGGCTTGTCGACGCTCGCCATCGGCTCGTTCCTCGCGGTCGCGGGCATCGCGGGCGGCGCGATCCTGGCGCTTAAATATCTCGAGGAAGGCTCGCTCGTGGCGGCGTTGAAAGCGCTGGTCGCGCGTGGCTGAGCCCAGCGACAACAAATCGCCGCGTTTTCCCGTCGCGATGAAGGGTGTCGTGACGATCGACGGACGCGTCTGTCTGTTGTTCAACGAACGCGACGAATGGGAATTGCCCGGCGGCAAGCTGGAACCGGGCGAAGACCCGCAAGAATGCCTCGCGCGCGAGATCGACGAGGAGCTCGGGCTGAAAGCCGTGCCCGAGCGCATTCTCGATTCCTGGCTTTATCGCATCGCGCCGGGCGTCGAGGTCGTGATCGTGACCTATGCGTGCGCGCCGCTGACGGGCGTCCGCCCGCGCATCAGTCACGAACACAAGAAATTGGAATTGTTCGCGCCCGAGGAAATCGACGCGTTGAATATGCCCGACGGCTACAAAGCCTCGATCAGAGCTTTTTTCCGCCCAGCGCGCTGAGCATTTCGAGCTGCGCGCCCATCAGATTGCGCATCGCGATATCGGGTTCGAGCATCGCCGCCAAGCGACGCGCGGTCGCGCCGCAGCCGCGCTTGCATTCGGGCGCGGCTTCATCGGCTTGCGGGCGGCATTCGCGGGTGCAGGTCATCGGGGGGCTCCAATCCCGGCAATATAAGCGATTGCCGGTAATGCCATTCTGGACGAAACGCCGCAGGGCGCATTGATCTGGATCAAGCGCCGGTTTCTGTTAGATTCCCGATAGATGAGTTCGATCCTGCAAGCTGCGGCGGATGGTTTGGGTGGCGCCCTGGGGGCCGCGATGCTGCCCCTTTGGCCGGCCTTCATCGCGTGGGCGGCGGCGATTTTGCGCGACGAATGGGGCGATGCCGATGGCGCGCCGCCGGGGGCGATCGCGCGCCTTGCCGCTTCGGCGGCCTTATTCGCCCTCGCCTTCGGGCTCGGCTTCGGCGCCCTCAACGCGGGCGATGGCGTGCTGATCCGCAAAGCGCATGCCTTCACGCTATTGGCGGGCGCCATCATCGTCGCTTACGGATTGCATGCGCTCGGGGCCGCCCCCATCCCGGGGTTGCGCCGCGCCGCACGCGCACCCGTTTGGCGCATCCCGGCAAAATTTATCGCGGCGATATGCGTTGGCTTCGCCTTCGCCTTCGGCTGGACGCCGATCCCCGGCCCCGGCCTCGCGGCGGCGGCGGACGCGTCGGGCCTAGCGCTCGCAACTTACGGCGTTTTCCTGAGCTGGCCCGCCTGGCTCGCGAGCGCCATCGCCTATGTCGTTCTGGCGCGACATGCACCGCTGGGACCTTCCGCCCTGCACCGCCTTGAAGCGATCGCGGGGCTTGTTTTGATCGCGACGGGCATATTGATTGCGGCGGGATTTCTTGCGGAATTTGGCTTTTATCTCGACGAGCGTCTCGCCTTCCTGACACATTTCGGTTAAAGCGGTTTTAAGTCCGGCCTCAGCACCGGTACATACAATGAGCCGCATGTCCGCCCCTGCCATGTTCGCCACCGCCAAAGCGCTTCCGTCCATTCGCCGCTTCGATCCCGGCGCCGACCTGCCCGAGCCGCTCGCGCAGTTCGTTTGGGCATGGGAGGGTGCGCGCGGCATCGACGATGGTATCCCCGCGCGCACGGCGTTCAATCTGATGCGGCTGCCAAACAACGGTGCGCAAGCGGGTTTCGTGCTCGTGCCCTTCGCCGAGGCTGGGGCCGATCTCTATCGCTGGCGGGTCGTCGGCAACACGGTCAAGGAAACCTTGGATGCGGTGCCGGATGCCGCCATCGCCCTGACCGATCCGATCGCGCAAGCCGCCCTCGAATCGCTGCTCACCGCGACGCCGATGCTGGTCGCGGATGAAGGCAATGGCTGGGTCGCGATGCTGGCGCCATTGGCCGGCGTCGACGGGCACGTGATCGTCGGCGTCGTCGCCTAAGGTCGCGCCCGACGGGGCGGCGTCAAAATCCGCTAAATTACCTCTTTAGATAAAACGCGTTGCCGGGGCCGTGCGGGCCCCGCAAATAGTCCCCATCACTTGCTAGGTGACGGGGGATGCGGCCACACTCGCGCCCAATCGCCGCCAAAACGAAATCCCCGCCCGGGGGCTCGAACGAAGAGGGAGTCACATGCGTTCCGTCATCCTTTCCGCCGCTTTCGCGGCCAGCTTGCTCGCCGGTGCCGCCGCGCACGCCCAGCAAGCCGCCCCCATCCCCGGCAGCGTGCTCGCCGCGACCTGCTCGGGCTGCCACGGCCCCGCCGGGCGCAGCATCGCCGAAATCCCGCCGATCAACGGCCGCACGGAGCAGCAGCTTCTGTCCGCCATGCTCGATTTCAAGAACGACCGCCGGCCGGCGACGGTGATGAACCGCCACGCCAAGGGCTTCAGCGACGACGAGCTCGCCGCGATCGCCCGCGAAATTTCGGCCAATTGGCGCTAACGGGGAGATGACGCAAATGACCCGCACGAAACTCTCGCGCCGCGCCTTCACCGGCTCGCTGCTCGCCACCTCCGCCCTGTCGGCCTGCGCCGTGCAGACCGCCCCGGCCAAGGCCCATGTCGTCGTGATCGGCGGCGGCTTCGGCGGCGCCACCGCCGCCAAGTTCATCCGCCTGGAAGATCCCGGCATCGCGGTCACGCTGATCGAACCGAAATCCGAGTTCGTCACCTGCCCGTTCTCGAACTACGTCATCGCCGGGTTCAAACAGATCGGCGAGATCACGCACACCTACAACGCGCTGACCGGCACGCATGGCGTGCGCCATGTGCGCGACATCGCCGTCGCCATCGATCCCGCGACCAAAACGGTGCGCACGGGTTCCGGCCAGTCGATCCGCTACGACAAGCTGGTCGTGTCGCCGGGCATCGATATCCGCTGGGGTGCGATCGAAGGCTACACCGAAGCCGCCGCCGAGATTCTGCCGCATGCGTGGCAGGGCGGCGCGCAGACGCTGCTGCTGCGCCGTCAGCTCGAAGCCATGCCGGACGGCGGCGTGGTGGCGCTGGCGTTGCCCGGCAACCCCTATCGCTGCCCGCCGGGCCCGTATGAGCGCATCTCGGTCATCGCGCATTATCTGAAGACGACCAAGCCGCGCTCGAAGATCCTGGCGCTCGACGCGAAGGACGCGTTCTCCAAGCAGCCGCTGTTCCAGGACGGCTGGAACGCGCTGTATCCCGGCCTGATCGAATGGGTGCCGCTCAATAAGGACGGGCGCATCACCCAAGTGATCGCGGGCGAGCGCACGCTGGTCTCCGAATTCGGTCAGCGCCATCGCGCGGCCGTCATCAACGTCGTGCCGCCGCAATTCGCCGGCAAGATCGCGCGCGATGCGGGCCTCGCCAATCCCGACGGCGGCAGTGCCGGCTGGTGCCCGGTCGATCCGATCACCTTCGAATCGACGCGCATCAAGGACATCCATGTGATCGGCGACGCGTCGATCGCGGGCGCCATGCCGAAATCGGGCTTCGCCGCGAACAGCCAAGGCAAGTTCGTCGCCAAGGCGATCGCGGCGGCGTTGAACGGCCGTCCGGCGTTCGCGCCCGTCTACGCCAATACCTGCTATTCGCTGCTGTCGCCCGATTACGGCATCTCGGTCGCGGATATCTATCGCGCCACGCCGCAAGGCATCGTCGCGGTGCAGGGGGCTGGCGGCGTTTCCCCGCGCACGCCGGCGGATGCGGCCGCTTTCCGCAAGCTGGAGGCAAGCTATACGCAGGGCTGGTACTCCAGCGCCACGCGCGAAATCTGGGGGACCTAACGCCCCATCTTGGCCAGAACCTCACCCTTCAGGAACCGCTCGACCAGCAGCATGAACAGGATCGACGGGACCAGAAGGATGAGGGCCGAGATCGCCGCGATCTGGATATTGCCGCCCGCGCTCGCCGAATAAAGCATCAGCGGCAAGGTCCGGATTTCCGGCGCGCCGACGAAATAGCTGCCGGTGAATTCGTCGAGCGATTCGAGGAACACGAAAATCGCGCTCGCCACGATGCCGGGCAGCGCCAGCGGCAGCGTCACTTCGAAGAAGGTGCGCGGGCCCGACGCCCCGATATTGCGCGCGGCTTGCTCAAGCTCGGGATCGATCGCCGCGAACGCCGCCGTCGCGATCCACACCGAAAACACGAGCCCGTGCACCGCGTGGACCATCACCACGCCCGCGACCGTGCCGTTGAGGTCGTATTCGAAGAAGATGCGCGCGATGTTGATATAGACCGGCAGATTCGGGAAGGCCTGCGGCAGCAGGAAGATCAGCATCACGATCGGCCGCCACGGCAATTTCCCCCGCGCGAGCGCGTAGCCCGCCGGCACCGACACGATAAGGCACGTCGCCGTCGTCAGCAGCGCGATCCAGATCGACAGCCACAGCGATTCCATCGCGCGGCCGGTCGGGCGGAACACCACTTCCCAGAAGCGGAAGCCCCATTGCGACGGCAGGCGGTTGGGCCAGAACCATTGTTCGGCCACCGACCAAATCATCAAATTGCCGATCGGCCCCAGCACGAAAAAGGCGAAGACCGCGAGCAGACCGGCGCGCAAAATCCATTTCATCGCGTCAGCCCTTGCTGCTTGTCGCGCACGGCTTCGCGCAAATAGAACCACGCCGCGAGGCCGGTCAGCAGATACGAGACGAAGCCCAGCGCGTTCGCGGTGCCGTAATCGCCGACCGAGTTGATGCGCCACGCCATATTGACCGTCAGCATCGACGGGCTTTGGCCCGACAACATGATGGGCACCGACAGCACCGACATCATCGTGACGAAGGACAGGATCAAGCCGACCGCCAGCGTGCGGCGGATCTGCGGCACGACGATTTCGAGCAGCACGCGCAAACGCGAAGCGCCGAGATTGCGCGCGGCGTCGATCGTCGAACGGTCGAGGCCCGCCATCGCGCCCGCGACCATCAGCGTCACGAACGGCGTCTGCTTCCACACGAAAGTGATGACGATGCCGCGCCAGTCGAGAAAGCTTTGCGCCGATTCCTGGTCCATGAATCCCAGGAACACGAACGCGTTGTTCATCATGCCGTTGCGGCCGAGAAACGTGCGCATGCACAAGGCGGCGACGATGAACGGCACGAAGAGCGGCCAGCGATAGAGCCAATCGAGAATCTTTTTCGCGACCGGCGAATTGCCGAGTGTGAGATACCCGCCGATCGACACGGAAATCACCGCGATCAGGAAGGTCGACAGGCCGACGATGAAAACGGTGAACAGCGTGTCGAGACGGTAAAGCTCCCACGCGCGCACGAAATTTCCGAGCGTCCAGACGCCGGCCTTGTCCTGGAACGCGCCGACGAGCGAGTAGCCCAACGGATAGATGAACAACGCCAGCGCCATGGCGAGCGCCGGGAAGATCAGCAAAACGGAAACGCCGCGTGTGGGACCCATCGAAATGAAAACGGGGCGGCGGTGTACGAAACCGCCGCCCCGTCCCTTACGTCAGTTCAAGACCACTTTTTCGTATTGCTCTTGAATCTTGGTGAAGTAATCGGCCTGCGGCATCGGGCGGCCCATCTTGTTCAGCATGTCCGGCGGCACGTCGCGGAACAGGCGTTCCCACAGCTTGGCGTCGAGATGCGACTGGACATGCTGGGCGTCGATGCCCGGCAGCCAGTTGAAGCGCTCGACGATGCCCTTAGCTTGAACGACCGGCGATGTCGCGAGTTCGACGAATTTGCGCGAGATATCCGCGTTCGGCGATTTGTCGGGGATGACGTAGTACATCGGCTGGCCCGGCAGACCGGTTTCCAGCAGCGTCAGTTTCAGCGTCGGCGGCAAGCGGCCTTCGCCCTGCCAGGAATAGAACATGTCCATCCACACCGGGCCCATATCGATCTCGCCGCGGTTCAGCGCGTCGAGCGTACCGGCATTGCCCGGCGTGATCGTCGACACGCCGTTGAACGCCTTCAGCTTCTGCAACGCCGGCGTCAGCGCCTGCACGGTCGCGTCGTCATACGGGCCTTCGATCAGCTTCTTCTGATCGGGCGCGTAAGCGTAAAGCCAGCCGAACACGAAACCCACGCCGGACATGCCGCCGCGAATGCCGTTATGGCCGAACTTCTTCGGATTGGCGTTGGCCCAAGCGACGAGTTCGTCGAAGGTCTTGGGCGGGTTGGCGACGCGCGCCGGGTTGTAGGCGATGGCGACCTGGCTGTTGAACATCGGCATCACATAGCCGTCGACATTCACGCCCAGCGCGTTCTTGGTGACCGCGTTGGTCGCCATGTTGCCGGTCGAAACCTGGCCGCGATAATTGGACAGCAAGCCGTCCTTCACCATCTGGCCGGCCATCTTCTGGTGGACGATCGCGACGTCCACGTCGACGCTCGCCGCGTTCGCCCGCTTCTGCGCTTCAAGCCGCTCCCAGATGCGCTGCGAGCCCGCGTCGCCGGGGCCCGTCCCCACCGCGCGCACGCGCACGCCGGGATTGGCCTTCTCGAACTGGGGACCCAGGAATTCGGTGATGTAGTCGACCATGTTCTGGTCGCCGGCCGTCAGCACGTTGATCGTGACGTTGCGCGCCTGGGCGTTGACCGCCCCCGGCAGCGTCGCGGCGACCGCACCCGCCGCCAAGGCGGCCGCGATCAATGTCCGTCGTTGCATGTTCTCCTCCGTATCCGCCGGGCTTGATCGCACCCGCCGTCCGGCGGACCGGCGGGCGCTTTTTCCAATACGCGTGCTCTGCGACGTTTGCGTTACGCTCCCTCCGCGGGGAAGAAGTGCAGCGCTTCGGCGGGCAGAACGACGCGCGCGTTCACGCCCACGTCCACGCGCCGTTCGTCGTCGACCATGAATTGCCGGTCGCCCACCGCGACCGCGTAGCGCCAGAACCCGCCCGGATAGGCGGCCTGGACGATGCGCCCTTCCAGCGCCAAGGCGCCGTGCGGATCGGCATCGCCCGCCAGCGACAGCTTCGCGGCCTCGGAGCGGAAATGCGCGGTGACCTTGCCGTCGATGGCGCCTTCGTAGGGCAATTCGGCTTCGCGATTATGCGGTCCCGGCGCCACGCGCAGCTTGGCGCCGCTGCGCGCAAGATCAAGGCGGATCGCGTTGTTCGCCCCCATGAAGGACGCGACGAACGCCGATGCGGGGCGGTTATAGACTTCCTCCGGCCGTCCGACCTGGGCGATCGTGCCGGCATCGAGGATGACGATCCGGTCGGCCATCACCATCGCTTCCTCGCGATCATGGGTCACATGGATCGTGGTGATGCCCAGGCGCCGTTGCAGCGCTTTGATCTCGTGGCGCACGTCTTCGCGGATGCGCGCGTCGAGATTGGACAACGGCTCGTCCAGCAACAGGATCTGCGGATCGACGGCGAGCGCGCGACCTAATGCGACGCGCTGACGCTGACCGCCGGAAAGCTGGGTGACATTGCGTTCGCCGAGTCCGTCGAGCTTCAGCATCGCCACCATCTCGGCGACGCGCGCGGCGATTTGCGCGCGCGACTTTTTGCGCAAGCGCAAGCCGTAGCCGATATTCTGCGCCACGCTCATATGCGGCCACAGCGCGTAGCTTTGGAACACCATCGCCATTTCGCGCTTGTCGGGCGGCATCGGCGTGATATCCCGCCCGCCCACGCGGATGGCGCCGCCCGCGACCGGGACGAAACCCGAAATGCAGCGCAGCAATGTCGTCTTGCCGCAACCCGACGAACCGAGCAACGCGACGAACTCGCCGGGGGCGACATCCAGGCTGACGCCCTTCAATACGCGCGTGCCGCCATAAGCGGCCTCGACCCGGTCGATCTCCAACCGTGCGGACATTGGTATTGGTTCTCCCCGGAGCCGATCCTAGCGCATCGATTATGACAATTAAAAGACACTCCCTTGCTTCCGCGATGACACCACGCCAATATCCGCCATCCTCAACCGGCCCGGGGACAAACCCCGCGGCCCGGAACTCAGGGAGTCTATCCATGCTTCGTCGTTTCGCGGCATCCGCCGCGCTTATGCTTTGCTTCGCCGGTGCGGTTTCCGCCCAGCAATTGACGCCGAGCCCCACGCTCGACGCCATCAAGGCCCGCGGCCATCTGGAATGCGGCGTCCATCTGGGCCTGCCCGGCTTCTCCTTCGCCGACGACAAGGGCGTGTGGCAGGGCATCGACGTCGATTTCTGCAAGGCGCTGGCCGCCGCGGTTCTGGGCGACGCCACCAAGGTCAAGTACACGCCGACCTCGGTCCAGCAGCGTTGGCCGATCCTGCAATCGGGTCAGGTCGATCTGCTGTCGCGCAACACGACGATCACCTTCTCGCGCAACGCCTCGCTGGGCGTGAACTTCCTGGGCATCAACTTCTACGAAGGCCAGACGTTCATTGTCCGCAAGAAGGCGAACATCACCAAGGCCGACGAGATGGACGGCGCCACGGTTTGCGTCGCCGCCGGTTCGACCGAAGAAAAGCAAGCGACCGATTGGTTCGCCGAGCGCGGCAAGAAGGTGACGATCGTCAACTTCCAGCGCAACGACGACGCCATCGCCGCCTACGACGCCGAGCGTTGCGACGCCTACACCGCCGGCTTCGGCGCGCTGGCGGGGCAACGTTCCAAGCTGAAGGCGCCGGACGATCACGTCATCCTGACGCAGCTGATCTCCAACGATCCGCAAGGCCCGACCGTGCGCTACGGCGACGAGCGCTATCAGGCGGTCGTGCGCTGGGTGCTCAACGGCATGATCGCCGCCGAGCATTTCGGCATCACGTCGAAGAACGTCGACGAAATGCGCCGCTCCTCGACCAACGGCGAAGTCCGCCGCATCCTGGGCGTGGAAGGCAATTTCGGCCAGATGCTGGGCCTGTCGAACGACTGGCTCTACAACGCGATCAAGCAGGTCGGTAACTACGGCGAAAGCTACGAGCGCACGGTGGGCATGGATTCGCCCCTGAAGCTGCCCCGCGGTCCCAACCAGTTGTGGACCAAGGGCGGATTGCTGTTCACCTCGCCGTTCCAATGAGCCCAGCGCTTCGGCGCTGGTTCTACGACGCCCGCGTCCGCGCCTGGATCTCCCAGGCCGCGGTCGCGGGCGCGATGTTTGGGACGATCTGGTATTTCGTCGCCAACGCGTCGGAGAATATGGTCAAAGCCGGCATCGCGTCCGGCTTCGACTTCCTCTGGCGCACGTCGGGCATCGACGTTCCCTTCAAGATCGTCGACTACACGCCGCAGAACAACATCGTCGACCTGCTGTGGGTCGGCGTGGCCAATACGCTGCTGGTCTCGCTGCTGGGGATGGCGCTCGCCACGATCCTCGGCTTCCTGATCGGCATCGCGCGGCTTTCGAAGAATTTCCTGCTGCGCAGCCTCGCGACCGGCTTCGTCGAGTTCGTGCGCAACATCCCGCTGCTGCTGTTCGTCTTCTTCTGGTATTTCGGCGTCATTCGCGCGCTGCCGCCGCCGCGCGATTCCTTCGCCGCCTTCGACACCTTCTTCCTGAATAATCGCGGGCTTTACGTGCCCGCCCCGACCGAAGGCCATCCTTTCGCCGCCGTGTCGATTGCGTTCGCGATCGGCGTCGTCTTGTTCCTGGCCTTGCGCGTTTGGGCCGCCAAACGCCAAGCATCGACCGGCAAGGCCTTCCCGATCTGGGCGGCGGGCACCGCGTTGATCGTCGGCGTGCCGCTCGCCGCCGCGATCGTCGTCGCGTTGACGACAAGCTGGAACGTGCCGGTGCGCGGCGGCTTCAATTTCCGCGGCGGCTTCGTATTGGTGCCGGAATTCGTGGCGCTGCTCGCGGCCCTCGTCACCTACACCGCCGGCTTCATCGCCGAAGTTGTGCGCGGCGGCATCCTGGCCGTCGGCAAGGGCCAGAAGGAAGCGGCCGCGTCGCTCGGCCTCTCGCCCGGCCAGACGCTGCGCTTGATCGTGGTGCCCCAGGCGCTGCGCGTGATGGTCCCGCCGATGACCAGCCAGTATCTGAACCTGCTGAAGAATTCGTCCTTTGGGGCTGCGATCGCCTATCCGGAAATCGTCAGCGTGTTCATGGGCTCGGCCCTCAACGCCACCGGCCAGGCGATCGAGATCATCGCGATCACGCTGGCGATCTATCTGATCGCTGGCTTGGCCGTGTCGATGTTCATGAACTGGTACAATTCGCGCATCGCCCTGGTGACGCGATGAAAGCGCTCGCCTGGATCCGCACCAATCTATTCGCGACCTGGGTCGACGCGGCGATCACGCTCGCCTGCATCTGGGTCGTGTGGCGCTTCGTCCCGCCGCTGCTCGACTGGACGATCTTCAAAGCCGCATGGCTGGGCGACGACCGCTCGGCCTGCGGCGCGGGCGGCGCTTGCTGGGTGTTCATCCGCGCGCGCTTCGACCAGTTCATGTACGGGCTTTATCCGTCGAGCCAGACCTGGCGAATCGATCTCGCCGGCGCGCTGCTGGTGGTTTTCGGCACCTGGGCGGGCTGGCGGCGCTTGCCCGGCAAACGCTACGCGATCCCGGCCCTGCTGGTCGTCTATCCCTTCATCGGTCTCTGGCTGCTGCTCGGCGGGTTCGGCGGCTTGCCCTATGTCGAGACGCGCCAATGGGGCGGCTTGATGCTGACCGTGTTCATGACGGTCTATTCCGGCATCTTCGCCTTCCCGCTGGGCGTGCTGCTGGCGCTGGGCCGGCAATCGGAACTGCCGGTCATCCGCACGATCTCGGTCGCGTTCATCGAATTCTGGCGTGGCGTGCCGATCATCGCGGTGATCTTCCTCGCCTCGCTGCTGCTGCCGCTGATCCTGCCGATCAATGTCGATCGCTTGATCCGCGCGGTCGTCGGCCTCACGCTCGTCATCGCCGCCTATATGGCCGAAGCGATCCGCGGCGGCTTGCAGGCCGTGCCCAAGGGCCAATACGAAGCCGCCGCCGCGATGGGCTTGGGCTATTGGCGCGCGACGATCCTGATCGTGCTGCCGCAAGCCTTGCGGATTTCGTTACCGGCCCTTGCAAACGAATTTATCGCGCTCTCCAAGAACACCACGTTGGTGCTGATCGTCTCGCTTTTCGATCTGCTCGGCATCGTGCATGCTGCGTCGGCCGATCCCAAATGGGTCGGCTACAACGTCGAAGGCTATGTCTTCGCCGGCACGATTTTCTGGTTCGCGTGTTTCGCGATGTCGCGCTGGTCGGCGTCGCTGGAACGGCGGCTGGGAGCCGCACGCAGTCACTGAAGCAAGGAGAACCGTCATGAGCGCTGCCATCGATCTTGCGGGAAAACGCGCGATCGTCACCGGCGGGGCGCGGGGTATCGGCCTCGCCATCGCGGGTAAGCTTTTGTCGGCGGGCGCTTCCGTCACCTTGTGGGACCGCGATGCGCCGGCCCTCGATGCCGCCGTGAAGCGCTTGGCGGGTCAAGGCGACGTGCACACGGCCGAAGCCGATTTGACCGACGAGAACGCCGTCGCCGCCGCGACCAACCGGTCGGTGGGTGCGATGGGCGGCATCGATATTCTGGTCAACAACGCCGGCATCACCGGCCCCAACGCGACGACCTGGGAATACCCGGTCGCGGATTGGCGCAAGGTGCTGGAGGTCGATCTGACCGCGCCCTTCCTGTGCTGCCGCGCGACCGTGCCGCATATCGTGAAGGGCGGCTGGGGGCGCATCGTCAACGTCGCCTCGGTCGCCGGCAAGGAAGGCAACCCGAACGCGCCGGCCTATTCGGCCGCGAAGGCGGGCTTGATCGGCCTCACCAAATCGCTCGGCAAGGAACTCGCCAAGTCGAACGTGCTGGTGAATTGCGTGACGCCCGCCGTCGCCGAAACCGACATCCTTAAGCAGATGACCGAGGCGCATGTCGAATACATGCTGAGCAAGATCCCGATGGGCCGTTTCGTCCAAGTCGACGAAATCGCGTCCCTCGTGCTCTGGCTGTCCTCGCCGCTCTGCTCCTTCTCGACCGGTGCCGTTTTCGACATCACCGGCGGGCGCAGCACGTATTAGTTACAGCGACCAGCCGCCGTCGATCTTGAACTCGGCACCGGTGATGAAGCCGGATTCGTCCGAGGCGAGGAACAGCGCCAACGCAGCGATTTCCTCGGCCGTGCCGAAACGGCCCATCGGCTGGCGGGCGAGGAAATCCTTGCGCGCTTGTTCCACGTCCGCGGCCGTACCGATGCGGCCTTGCAGCGAGGGCGTGTCGACCGTGCCGGGGCAGATCGCGTTGCAGCGAATGCCGTGTTTCACGAAATCGCTGGCGACCGACTTCGTCAAGCCCACGACCGCCGCCTTCGACGCGGCGTAGACGAAGCGGTTGGGCGGGCCCTTCACCGGGCCGGCCCCCGACGACATGTTGACGATCGTGCCCTTCTTGCGCTCCAGCATCGCGGGCAGGAAGGCCTGGATCGTCCAGAACATCGAACGGACGTTCAAGTTCATCGAGAAATCCCAGGCTTTGTCGTCGCAGTCCAGGATCGTGCCGTGATGGACGAAACCCGCGCAGTTGAACATCACGTCGACGGCGGCGAATTCCTTGCCCATCGCGAAAATCGCGGCGCGGTCCATGACGTCGAGCTTGCGCACGACAATGCCTTTGTCGGCGAGATCGGCCATCTTCGCGGTGTCGAGATCGGTCGCGATCACCTTGGCGCCTTCGGCGTGGAAGGACAGCGCGCTGGCCCTGCCGATACCCTGCCCCGCCGCCGTCACGAACGCCGTCTTCCCCGCCAACCGACCCGCCATCGCTTCCTCCTGGAATTTTGTGAGCGGCGATCCTGGCGCGCGGGCGTAAAGGATGCAAGTCCTTGGCGCCGGCCGTTCGCATGACTAAAGTCGGGCGAATACGGGGAGAAAACTCATGCGAATCCGGATCGCCCTCGCGGCCGTCGCAGCTTTGCTGTTCGCCGCCCCTCTGCACGCGCAGGATCGCGGCGTCGGCATCGTCGAGAAGAAGGTTTTCGCACTGCCGAGCTACACGACCGTCGGCGGCGCCACGATCCCCGATGTGAAAATCGGCTGGGAAAGCTACGGGCGCCTCAACGCCGCGCGCGACAACGTGGTGATCGTGCCGCATTTCTTCTCCGGCAATTCCAACGCCGCCGGGCGCTACCGGTCGGACCAGCCCGCGCCCGGCTATTGGGATGCGATCATCGGGCCGGGCAAGGCGATCGATACCGACAAGTATTTCGTCGTCTCGGCCGACTCGCTGGTCAATCTCAACACGCGCGACGGCACGACGGTGACGACCGGCCCCGCCTCGATCGATCCTTCGACCGGCAAGCCCTATGGCCTGCGCTTTCCCATCGTGACGATGCGCGACTTCGTGAACGTGCAAAAGGCGCTGCTCGACTCCCTCGGCGTCACATCCGTCCACGCCGCCGTGGGCGCGTCGATGGGCTCGATGCAGGCGCTGGAATGGGCCGCCGCCTTCCCCGATTTCGTCAAACGCGTCGTGCCGGTGATCGGGGTGGGCGAAGCCGACGCCTATACGATCGCGCGGTTGGCGGTTTGGGCGCAGCCCATCCTGCTCGATCCCAATTTCAACAACGGCGATTGGTATGGCGGGCCGGAACCGACCAACGGACTCGCCCTCGCGTTGAAGATGGTGACGATCGACGCGCGCGCCCATGGCTGGGCCGACGCGACCTTCGGGCGACGCTGGGCGGAAACGACCAAGAACCCGCTCGCGTCGTGGGACAACCGCTTCGCGATCGACGCCACGCTCGACCAAGTGTCGCTCGCCCGTGCCCGCGTGTCGGACGCCAACCATTTCGTCTATCTGGTGCGCGCGAACCAGCTGTTCGTAACCGGCCACCAGAACAATCTGGAGGAAGGGCTCGGCCGCATCAAAGCGCGGGCGCTCTTCATTCCCGCCGAAAGCGATTTGCTGCTGCTGCCCGGCTACGCGCAGAAGGCCGTCGATATCCTGAAGCGCCAGGGCAAGCAGGCGGACCTCGTCGCTATTCCCGGCAATGGCGGCCATTTGGACGGCGTGCTGTCCTTGACGCGCGTCGCCGACAAACTCAAAGCGTTTCTCGACGAATAAAAACGAAGGATGGAAACATGACTCCCGCCCAAATGTTCGATCTTAAGGGCCGCGTGGCGCTCGTCACCGGCGGCTCGCGCGGTATCGGCTACGCGATGGCGACGGCTTTGGCGGGAGCCGGCGCCAAGGTCGTGCTGGCCGCGCGCAACGCGGCGGAAACGAAAGCGGCGGCGGACAAGATCGGCGGCGACGCCGAAGCCTTCGACGTGACGGACGAGGCGGCGGCGATCGCCGCGCTCGACCGGATCGTCGCCAAGCACGGGCGCCTGGATATCCTCATCTCGAACGCGGGCTCGGCGATACGCAAGCCGTTGCTCGACTATCCGACGTCGGATTTCGACGCGATCTTGGGTTCGCATTTGCGCGCGGGTTTCGTGCTGGGGCGCGAAGCGGCACGGCGCATGGTGCCCAACAAATGGGGCCGCATCCTTTACACCACGTCGCTGATGGCGCGGTCCGTGCGCCCGCAACAAGCGGCCTATGCCTCGGCCAAGACGGGGCTGGAAGGCCTCGTTCGCGCGATGGCGATCGAGTTGGCCCCGCATGGCGTGCTGGTCAACGGCATCGCGCCCGGATTCTTCGTGACCGATTTGACCAAGGGCCTGCACCAGACCGACGCGTTCCGCGCCCAGGTCGAAGCGCGGGCCCCCATCGGCCGCTGGGGCATGCCCGAGGAACTCGCCGGGCCGGCGCTATTGCTGTGCTCGCCCGCCGGCAGCTACGTCACCGGCACGGTGCTGATCGTCGACGGCGGAACCTCCGTCGCGTTCTGATTAGGTGCTCGGCACGATCGAAACACCCGTGCGGGCGAGTGCGAGATAGGCGGTCGACCCCACGGGCTTGGGGTTCGCCACGTCGCGATCGACGACGAACAATTCGCCGATCTCGGCCGCCAGCGTGTATTCCATATGCGTGCCGAGATACGCGGCCTTGCGGATCGTGCCGGGGATCGCCGGGCCTTGCGGGACCGACGCCGTCACGCTCAGCGATTCCGGGCGGATCGAGACCTTGCACGGGCCGGGCTTGGTGCCGCGCGACGGCAATTCCAGCGACGTGACGCCGATCTTCACCAGCGCCTGATCGCCCGACACGCGTTCGACCGTCGCGTCGATCAGATTCGAATCGCCCATGAAATCGGCCACGAACAGGCTGGCCGGCGCTTCGTACAATTCGCGCGGCGCGCCCATCTGGGCGATACGCGCGTTGGACATGACGATCACGCGGTCCGACACGGCCAAGGCTTCCTGCTGGTCGTGCGTCACGTAAGCGACGGTCAGGTTCAGATCGCGCTGCAGATCGCGGATATCTTCGCGCACGCGGCGGCGGAGCTTGGCATCGAGGTTGGAGAGCGGCTCGTCGAACAGCAGCACCTGCGGTTCCATCGTCAGCGCGCGGGCGACGGCCACGCGCTGCTGCTGGCCGCCCGACAATTCCGACGGCAGGCGCAAATCGTAATCCTTGAGGCCGACCAGCGCGAGTTTCTGGCGCGCGAGATCGTAGGCGTCGGATTTCTTCTGCCCCGCGACCGTCGGCCCGTAGGCGACGTTGTCCAGCACGTTCATATGCGGGAACAGCGCGTAGGATTGGAACACCATCGACACGTCGCGATCGGCGGCGGACAAATTCGTCACGTCCTCGCCCGCGATCAGGATTTGGCCTTCGCTGGCGATTTCAAGCCCCGCGATCAGGCGCAACGTCGTCGTCTTGCCGCAGCCCGAGGGCCCAAGCAGCGTGACCAGCGTGCCGGGTTCGATGGTGAAGGACACGCCGCCGACCGCCGCGACCGTGCCGTAGCGCTTGGTCACGTTGCGGAACTCGACCGAGGCCGGGCCCTTCTTGGTCGTGGATTTCGTCATCGTCCGTCCCTATTCCTCAATGTCCGCCGAGGGCGGCGGCCGTTTGTTGGCCGCGCCGTCCGAGCTGCCGGCGTCCGACGCCGAGTTGAATGATCGCGATCGCCAGCGCCATCACGCCGATCAGTACCGTCGAATAGGCGATGGCGAGCGCGAATTCGCCCGCCTCCACCCGGCCGACGATATAGGCGGTCGCCATGTTGTGCCGCGCGCTCACCAGGAAGATCACGGCCGAAACGGCCGTCATCGCGTGCACGAAGCTGAACACCAGCGTGGCCACGATCGCGGGCCGCAGCAGCGGCATTACGACGCGGCGCACCGTGGTGGCGGTGCGGGCGCCCAGCGTCAGCGAGGCTTCGTCGAGGCTTTTGTCGATCTGCGACAAGGCCGCCATGCCCGCGCGCACGCCCACCGGCATGTTGCGGAACACGAAGCAGATGACGAGGATGAGGCCCGTCCCCGTCAGTTCCAGCGGCGGCACGTTGAACGCGACGATATACGACACGCCCACGACCGTGCCCGGAATGGCGAAGGACAGCATGGTCAGGAATTCGAAGGTGCGCTGACCCGCGAATTTCGTGCGCGCCAGAATATAGGCGACGAGCAAACCCATGATGCCGGTGAGCGGGGCCGAAATCGCCGAGACCTGGATCGTGGTGATGAGCGAATCCCACGCGGAGCCCGAGAAGAACATGCCGCGCTCGGTCAGCTCCACGCGGAACGCGTCGAGATAATGGCGCCACGTGAATTCCAGATCGAAACGGCCGATATCGCGCACGAAGCCGCCGAAGATTACGATCGCGTAGGTGACCAGCGTGAAGGCCGCCCACGGGATCGTCGTCCAGTAAAGCACGCGCTTCAGCTTGCGCGGCAATTCCGCCGACAGGCCCGAATCGCCCTTGCCGGTGACGGTCACGTAGCTTTGCTTGCCGAGCCAGCGCATCTGAATCCAGAAGGCGCCCAGCGTCATGATCAATAGCAATATCGCCAAGACGGCGGCGCGGCCGGGATCGTGCTGCGCGCCGACGATGGCAAAGAAGATCTTGGTCGACAGCACGTCGAAATTGCCGCCGAGGACCAGCGGGTTTCCGAAATCGGCGAGGCTTTCGACGAAGCCGAGCAGGAAGGCGGCGGCGAGACCCGGGCGCAGCAGCGGCCACGTGACCGTGCGGAAGGTCTGCCAGCGCGACGCACCCAGCGTTTGCGAGGCTTCCTCCAGCGACGGGCTGATCGCTTCGACCACGCCGATCATCACCAGGAACGCGACCGGGATCTGCGACAGAAGCTGCGAGATCAGCACGCCCGGCAGACCGTAGATCCAGCGCGACGGCGGAATGCCGAACGCGACTTCCAGGAACCACGTGACGATGCCCGTGCGCCCGAACAGCACGATGATGGCGAGCGAAATCACGAAAGGCGGCGTGATGATCGGCAGGATGGTCAGCGCGCGCAGGCCTTTGCGCCACGGCAGGCCGGTGCGCACCACGACCAGCGCGAAGGCAAGGCCCATCAACGTGGAAAGGGCGCCGGTCAGCACGCCCAGCAGCACGGTGTTGAACACCACGCCGCAGCGCGGGCCGCCGACAAGGCAGTTGAGTTCCCAGATGTCGTCGGCGAAGAAGCGTCGCCAGAACAGCTCCAGCGCCAGATTGCCGTGTTCGTCCGTGACCGCCCCCGCCAGCATCGTGGCGATGGGGAAGAACACGAAGGCGAGGATCAGCGCCGTCGACACGATGACCGAGCCCGCGATGAAGGCGTCGCCGCGGAAATAGCCCAGCGCCGCCACGCCCAGCGAAGTCATCATCAGGAAGGCGAACAGAATGATCGTGGCGCCCCAGCCGAAACCGTATTGCGACGTTTCGATCGCGCCGATCAGCGGGGCAAGCCAGGTCCATTGCAGGCCGGTGATGCCGATCGCGAAGCCTTGCAAGAACGTGTAGCCGAGCCCGCCGAGACCGGCGAAGACCAGCGTCTGGCCGAAGCGGCGATCTTCGCGCGGAAAGGCGAGCGCCAGCAGGCCCAGCGCCACGAAGGGCAACACGCCCCACAGCCACGGGCGATCGAAGGCCAGCGCGTAGAACAACGCGCTGGCGGTGCGATCGTCGGGATAATCCTGGATCCAGCCGAAACCGAAGAAACCATCTTCGATCGCTTGCCAGGGCAGGAACAGGAAGGCGGTCAGGGCGGCGGCCGACCAGCCGGCAACGAGTCTACGCATCAGGCGGCTTTCGGCATGTCGTCTTCGACATAGTTGCGGATCAATTCGTCCATCGACGTATCGGATTGGAAGCCCATCTTGCGCGCGCGCTTGGAATCGAGGCGCTTGGGCCAGCCCGCGACGATCTTGGCGATCATCTCGTCCTGCTTCCATTCGATCAGGTCGAAGGCCTTGGCGCCGGAATGGCGCTTCAGTCCTGCGGCCATCTCGCCGACCGTGACGTCGAGCGAGGGCAGCATCAACGAACGATTCCAGCCCCACTCCGACGACGGCAGATCGTAGGCGCGCAGGAACGCTTCGATGCAGCGGCGCGGCGACAGCAGCGGCATCCACGCATCGGCCGAAACCGGGCACACGGCTTTCTGGCCGGCAAGCGGTTCGCGAATGATCGACGACGCGAAGGTCGATGCGGCGAGATTGGGTTTGCCGGGGCGCACGACGATCGTCGGCAGGCGCAGCGAGCGGCCGTCGAGATAGCCCTTGCGCGTGTAGTCGGCCACGAGCATTTCGCCCATCGCCTTCTGGATGCCGTAGGAGGTTTGCGGCGTCAGGCGGAAATCGTCGGGAATGATCTCCGGCAGATCGCCGCCATAGGTGGCCAGCGACGAGGCGAAGACGAGTTTGGCGGGCTTGGGCAATTTGCGCGCGGCTTCGAGCACGACGCGCGTCCCGTCGAGATTGACGCGGTAGCCCAGATCGAAATCGCGCTCCGCCCCGGCGCTGACGACGCCCGCGAGATGGAAGATGGCGCCCGTATCCGGCGTGATCAGCTTGGCGATCGTGGCGGGATCGAAGACTTCGCCGACGACGATTTCGATGCGCGGGTCCTTGGGCGTATCGCCCGGATCGACCACGTCGAACAGCACGATCTTCGTGATCTCGGAACGCGCCAGCAGCGCCTTGCCCAGCTTCTTGCCGAGCATACCCGTCCCGCCTGTGACGACCGCCTTCATAAAACCGTCTCCTCCCGTCGCGTTTTTGTTCTAAGCCAGCTTACGTGGGTCCAAGCTACTCAGGCAGCGCGCCCGGCGGGAACAGATGCCGGTTCACGCAATTGCGCAGCTTGCCCTTCTTGAGCCAGTCCCCGGCCGTGTCCGCCGCCTTATACCGCAGATCGTACCAGCTTTCGGGACTGTAGAAAGCGGCATGCGGGGTCAAAATCAAGCGTCCCGCGAGCCAGGACGGCGGAACGCGATAGGCCGCGACCAGCTTGTCGTCGGGGTCGGGCGGTTCCTGCGGCAGCACGTCCAGCGCCGCGCCGCCGATCGCCCCGGCCTCGATTCCGCGCAGCAGAGCGTCGGTATCGACGATGGGCCCGCGCGCCGTGTTGATCAGGATCGCGCCTTTTTTGAGCCGCGCCAGGGTCGATTCCCCGAACATGCCGTGCGTTTCGCGGGTCAGCGGGCAATGGATCGAGACGATGTCGGACTGCGCCAGCATCTCGCCCAGCTCGGCGAAGCGCAAATAGGGCTGCGCGGCGGGTTCGTCGACCGGCAGATAGGGATCGTAGAAGCCAACGTCGAAGCCCAGCGCCTTGGCGCGCGCGGCGGCGGCTTGGCCGATCCGCCCCAGCCCGACGATACCGAAAGCCTGGCCGGTCAAACGGCGCACCAACGGCGCCACGTTCCATTGCCAGCCCGCGACGGGATCGAGCGACAGCATTTCGGTATAGGTCGGCAAGCCCCGGCGCAGGCTGAGCGCGCAGGCGATCGCGTGGTTGGCGACTTCCTCGATCCCGTAATCGGGCACGTTGCAGACGGGAATGTTGCGCTCGGCGAAGGCTTCCAGATCGACCTTGTCGTAGCCCACGCCGTGGCGCACGACGATCCGGCAGCGCGTGAGCTTGCGCGCCACGACGCGGTCGAGCGGCATGTCCTGCCAAACCAGCACGCCGTCGGCCGAGGCCCAGACCGAATCCGGGATCTGCAACGGATCGCGCGCGCGATGGATGATGAACTCGGCCTCCGGCAGCGCCGTGCGTTCGACATCGGGGTCGAGGGCGAATTGCGCGTCGGGGACCAGGATTTTCATCGCTTGAGCAGCCCCGCCGCGTTCGCGATGGCGTAGAGGCCGGCGGCCGACGCGTGCTCACCATTGACGGCGGCGGCTTCGACATTCGCCATCGCCAGCGCCACGGCGTAATTCTGCACCAGCGTGCCAGCACCCACGACGACGACGCGCGCGGGCTTGCACCATTCCTTCGCCGCCGCGATTTCATGCGCCAGCAACAGGCCCGAGAGATAGGACGGCGCTTCGGCCGGCTTCAGCCCTTCGAGCAGCGATGCCGTGCGCACCATGAACAGATGGTTGAGCAAGCCGCCCGGCGCTTGCGCGCGCACGAAGCCTTTCGCGAAGGCGGACGGATCGTGGCTTGCGTCGATCATCGAACGGCCGAGGATCGTGTGCTTGCGCGCAGTCGCGTAGAGTTCGCCGGTCATGAAAGTGGCGAAACGCTGGATGCGCCCGCCTTCGACGATCGCCCATTTGGAATGCGTGCCCGGCAGGCAGTAAACGCCGTCGCCAAGCCCCGTGCCGACGAGCTGCGTTTCCTCGCCGCGCATGACGTCGGGCCCGCCCGCCCCTTGGCAGCGCAGGCCCGGCACGACGCGAATATCGAAATGCGCGTCGGGCGCCACCGCGAGGCCCGAAGCGAGCTCGGCGGCCGAGGCCGGGCACGTGGCGTAGGGCGCTTCGATCCAGCCTTGCGCCGAACCGACCATGCCGCACATCAGCGCGGTCGGGCGCGACGGATCGTTCATCCAATCGCCGACCACGTCGCGGAAGGCGCCGGCGAAATTGGCGTTCTTGATCGCCTGCAAGCCCAAGGGGCGCTCGCGCCGATCCAGCATCGTGCCGTCGGCGGCGATCCGGAAGGCGCGCAGATTGGTGGTGCCCCAATCGAGGGCGACGAATCCGCTCATTTCAGCAAAGGCTCCAATCGATCGAGGGCGGTTTCGAGTTTATCGTGTCCGATGGCGAAGCATAGCCGCACCCAGCCCTCGCCTTCGGGACCGAAGGCGCGGCCGGGGGCGAGGCCGACATTCGCCTCGCGCACCACGCGTTTGCAGAATTCGACCGAGTCGGTCATCCCCTGCACTTGGAAGAAGGAATAGAACGCGGCTTGCGCGCGGGCCGTGCGCACCTTCGGGAATTTCGCCAGGCGGTTATGCACGATGTCGCGCGCGTGCGCGTAGTGCGCGCGCAGATCGCGCACGAAATCCTCCTGCTGCAGCGCCACGATGCCCGCGCGCTGGGTCATCGTATTCGCGCCGGAGGTGTTGAACTCGATGATCTTGCCCAGCGTGTCGACGACACCTTCGGGGGCGACCAGCCAGCCCATGCGCCAGCCGGTCATGCACCAGCTTTTCGAGAACGAATTCACGCTCAGCACCGGATCGCCGGGTTGGGCGAAATCCAGCAGCGAGGGCGCGTAATCGCCTTCGTAGACGAGGCGCTCGTAAACATCGTCGCCGATCGCCCAGATGTTCCGCGCGCGGCAAAACTCGACGACGGCTTTCAATTCGTCCTTGGTCGCGAGCCAGCCGGTCGGGTTGCCCGGCGAGTTCAGGAAGATCGCCTTGGTGCGCGAATCGCAAGCCGCGAATAGTCTGTCGAGATCGAGCGACCAGCCCGCGTTGTCGGTGAAGCGCAAGGCGACGCGCCGCACTTCGCCGTTGAGGTGATCGCACGCATCGGCCGCGTTGGGCCACAACGGCACGGCGAACACCACGTTGTCGCCGGGATCGACGATCAGCTGCATCGCCATCTGGATCGCCGAATTGCCCGACGACGTGACCGCGATGCGCTCCGGCCCGATCTTCAGGCCGCGCAACCGCGACACGTAAGCGGCGATGGCCTCGCGCAGTTCCGGACGGCCCAGGCTCGACGAATAATAGTGATAGCCCTGGTCGAGCGCGTCATGCGCCGCCTTGACCACCGCCGGTGCGGGCGGGCGATCGCCCTCGCCGAACCACAGCGGAATCAGCCCGGGCTTATCCATCGCGTCTTTGGAGACTTCGCGGATCAGCGAGCCGAGCAGGTTCTCGGATTTCGGGCGTAGCGGGAAATTGGGCATTGGGCGGAGCGCTTCCGGGTCGGCGGGAACGGGCCCTTCTTATAGGGCCCCATCCCCCGCCCCAACAACCCCCGGCGCCGTGGTCAGCGTTCCGTCAGCGCCAGTTTGGCGCCAAGCAGGGCGAAAGTCGCCGCGAAGCCCCGGCGCATCCAGGCCAGCACCGCGGGCCGGGTCAAAATCCGGTCGCGCACCGCCGCCGCGAACAAGCCGTAAAGCGCGAAAACCGCGAAGGTCATCGCCATGAATACCGCACTCATCGCCAGCATCTGCCCGACCGCACCGGGCGCATCGGCGGCCACGAACTGGGGCAGGAAGGCGAAGAAGAAGATCGAGAGCTTGGGATTGAGCAGATTGATCGCCACCGCTTCGACGGTCACGGCCAGAAAGCCTTGGCGCGCACTTCCGCCCGCCGTCAGGCTGAGCGCGCCTTTGTCGCGCCATGTCTGCCACGCCATCCACAGCAGATAGACGACGCCCGCGTATTTCACGATATCGAAGGCAAGGGCGCTGGCGTGCAGCAACGCGGCAAGGCCGGTGATCGCCGCCAGCATATGCGGCACGATCCCGAGCGTGCAGCCGAACGCGGCCACCACGCTCGCTTTGCCGCCGCGCGCGAGCCCCGCCGCGACGGTGTAGATCATGCCCGTTCCGGGTGTGGCCACGACGATGAGCGCCACGATCAGGAATTCGGCGCTCATCGTCATGGTGCGGTCTCCTTAGTGGCTTTCGCGGCCGATCGGGGCGCCCGAACCGCCGACCAGGAAGTCGAGATCCACGCCCTTGTCGGCCTGGTTCACATGCTCGACATAGAGCTTCACCCAGCCGCGCGCTTCGTGCACCGGCGGGCCCTTCCACTGCTTCCGGCGCTTTTCGAGCTCGGCGTCCGAGACGTGCATTTTCAAAAGCCGCTTGGACACGTCGAGTTCGACGATGTCGCCGCTTTTGATCAGCGCCAGCGGGCCGCCGGCGGCGGCTTCGGGGGCCGTGTGCAGCACGACCGTGCCGTAGGCCGTGCCCGACATGCGCGCGTCGGAGATGCGCACCATGTCCGTCACGCCCTGCTTCAAGAGCTTGGCCGGCAGCGCGAAATTGCCGACTTCCGGGAAGCCCGGATAGCCCTTGGGGCCGCAATTCTTCAGCACTAGGATGCAGTTCTTATCGACATCCAGCTTGGGATCGTCGACGCGGCGGTTGTAGTCGTCGATATCCTCGAACACGACCGCGCGGCCCTTGTGCTTCATCAAGGCGGGCGTGGCGGCGGACGGCTTCAGCACCGCGCCGTCGGGCGCGAGATTGCCGCGCAGGACGGCAATGCCACCCTGCTTCTTGAAGGGCTTCTTGCGCGGCGTGATGACCTTCTCGTTCCAGTTCTTCGCGTCCTTGACGTTTTCCCAGATCGTCTTGCCGTTGACGGTCAGCGCCTTCTTGTTGAGCTTGTCGCCCATCTCGCGCAGCACCACGGGCAAGCCGCCGGCGTAGTAGAAATCCTCCATCAAGTATTTGCCCGACGGCATCAAATCGACGAGGCACGGCACTTCGCGGCCCAGGCGGTCCCAATCGGCGAGCGTGAGATCCACGCCCATGCGGCCGGCCATCGCGAGCAGGTGGACGACCGCGTTGGTCGAACCGCCGATGGCGCCGTTGGCGACGATCGCATTCTCGAACGCTTCCTTGGTCAGCACCTTCGAGAGTTTCAGGTTTTCCTTCACCATCTCGACCGCGCGCCGCCCGGTCATGTGGGCGAGCACCTTGCGGCGCGAATCCGCCGCCGGGATCGCGGCATTGGTCGGCAGCGCCAAGCCCAAAGCTTCCATCATCGACGCCATGGTCGAGGCGGTGCCCATCGTCATGCAATGGCCGACGGAGCGCGACATGCAGGCTTCCGCCTCGACCATGTCGTTGGTGTCCATCTCGCCCTTCTTCATCAGCTCGGTGAATTTCCACACATGCGTGCCCGAGCCGATCTGCTGGTCGCGCCAGCGGCCGTTGAGCATCGGCCCGCCCGACAGCGCGATCGTCGGCAGATCGCAGGAGGCGGCGCCCATCACGAGGGCCGGCGTGGTCTTGTCGCAGCCCACCAGCAGCACCACGCCGTCGATCGGGTTGGCGCGGATCGATTCCTCCACGTCCATCGAGGCGAGGTTGCGGAACAGCATCGTCGTCGGGCGCATCAAGGTTTCGCCCAGGCTCATCACCGGGAATTCCAGCGGGAAGCCGCCCATTTCCAGTACGCCGCGCTTCACGCTTTCGGCCAGATCGCGGAAATGCGCGTTGCAGGGCGTCAGTTCCGACCACGTGTTGCAGATGCCGATGACCGGACGGCCGTCGAACAGATGATGCGGCAGGCCCTGATTCTTCATCCAGGACCGGTGCACCATGCCGTCGCGGTCGGTGCGGCCGAACCATTGCTTGGAACGCAGTTCGCCCTTTTTGAAATGACGCTTTTTCGTGTCGGCCATGTTTCCCCCCGGGATTTCGACGGCGATCCTAATCCGTCATTCATCATATGAAAAGAGGCGACATGCGACTCGTGATAGGTTCGGCCCCGTCATGCGAATCGCCTTCGTCAATCCGAACCTCGCCCATGATTACGACGCCGATACGCCGTTCGAAGCGCCGTTGCCCGGCTCCGAATCGGCGCAGGTCTATCTCGCACTTGCGTTAGCGGCGCGCGGTCATCAGGTCGCGCTGTTTTCCGGTACCACGCGCGGGGATCGGCGCTTGCGCGGGCTCGATCAGGCCCGCTGGACGGGCGAATTGCCCGGCGACTGGGACGCGATTTTCGTGACCTCGGCGCCCGAGCTTGTGCCCGCCTTGCGCGCAGCGCACCCGAACCCGCCGATCTTCGCCTGGGCGCATAACGTGTTCGTGCCGGGCACCGAGGAAGACGCGGCGCTGAAGGCCCTCTCCGGCCCGCGCGACCGCATCATTTGCGTATCGAACTGGCACAAGACGAATTTCACCGATTACGGCGTGGCCGAGGCGCGCATCGTCGTGCTGGGCAACGCGATCGGCCCGGCTTTCGAAAATATGTTCGCCCCCGGCGACAGCATCGTCGCGGCCAAGGCGCGCCCGCCTCGCGCTTCGTTCACGTCGGTGCCCTATAAGGGCCTGAAACAAGCGCTGGCGTTCTTCAAGGAACTGCGCGCCGCGCGGCCGGACGTATCGCTCGACGTGTTTTCGAGCTTCGATTTCTACCCGGCGAATAATTTCTTCCGCCATCAGCCGAGCTGGAAATTTCTGGCGCAGGAGGCGAAGAACGCGCCCGGCGTCGTCTCGCACGGCAACGTGCCCCAGGCCGAACTCGCCCGCGCGCTGAAGGCGTCGCTGTTGCTGTTCTATCCCAATGTCGCGGCCGAGACCGCGTCGATCGCGACGATGGAGGCGATGGCGTCGGGCTGCGTGGTCATCACCACGGCGCTGGGCGCATTGCCGGAAACGACGGGCGAATTCGGCATCCTCGCCCCCGTCGTCGACCGCAATATCGATCCGCAGGCTTATGTGAATGCCGCGACCGCCATCGTCGACGCCTTCGCGCAGAACAATCCGGCTTTGGATGCGCGGCTGCGTCTGCAGGTCGATTGGGTCAACCGCGTCTATCGCTGGTCGGCGCGCGCCGAACAGGCCGAAGCCATCATCGGGGGGATCGCATGATCGCCGTGATTTTCGAAGTGCGGCCCGCCGAAGGGCGCAAACAAGATTATCTCGATTTCGCCGCCGCCTTGCGCGCCGATCTGGAGAAGAGCGACGGCTTTATCTCGGTCGAGCGGTTCCAAAGCTTGACCGACGACGGCAAGATGCTGTCGCTGTCCTTCTGGCGCGACGAAGCCGCCATTCAGGCGTGGCGCAACCGGCCCGGCCATCGCGCGGCGCAGGCCGCCGGGCGCACCGGCATTTTCGCCGATTACCGTCTGCGCATCGCGGGCGTGATCCGCGATTACGGCATGTTCGAACGCGATCAAGCGCCGGCGGACTCCCGCGCGGCGCACGAGGCGGGGTTTACGCTTTAACCGCGGCGCGGCGCATCGCCGCGATGCCGCAAGCGCAAATCACGATGGCGCCGATCACCGTCCACATCCCCGGCACGTCGCCGTAGATCAGCCAGCCCAAAAAGGTCACGAACGCGACCAGTAGATAATTATAGGGCTGAAGCGCGCTGGCGGGTGCTATCGCCAATGCGCGCACGATGCAGATATGCGCGAAGGCGCCCAGCGAGCCGCTGGCGATCAGCCAAAACCACCCGGCGGCGTCGGGCGCGCGCCAGTCGAAATACGCGACGGCGCTCGCGAACACTAGGCCGACGAGCGGCGTGTGCAGCGTCGTCACGTCGGTCGAATCCTTGCCGGCGATCAGGCGCGTCAGCGTTTGATAGACGCCCCAGGTCGCCATCGCGAGCACGGCGATCCACATCGCGGGGCCGAGTTGCTCGAAGCCGGGACCGATCACCAGCAGCGCGCCCAGCATGCCGCCGACCACGAGGCCCCAGCCGATCGGATCGACTTTCTCCTTCAGGAAAATCGCCGCCGTCGCCGTGGCGAGCAGCGGCGCCGCCGCCGCGACCGCGTGCACTTCGGCCAGCGGCAGATATTTGAACGCCAGAATGAACGAGACCATTTCGACGAGCAGCACCGCCGTGCGCAGCGCCTGCCACCACGGCGCTTTGCTTTCGAACACCAGCCACGGCCCGCGCTTGGCGAGCAGGCAGGCGAACGCGACGAATAACGTGAAGCGGATCGCCAGTATCTGCGAAATCGGATAGCCCTGGGTCAGCGATTTGTTGAGCGCGTCCATCGACGCGAACAGCGCCATCGCCCCGACCATCAGGAACACCGCCCGCAGATTGGCGCGGGCGGGCATCAAAAGATTCCGTCGATTTCGCCGTCTTGCGTCAGGCCGATCGCTTCGGCGGCCGGGATTTTCGGCAGGCCCGGCATGGTCATCACGTCGCCCGCCAGCGCCACGACGAAACCCGCCCCGGCGGACAAGCGCACTTCGCGCACCGGCAGCGTGTGGCCCGTCGGCGCGCCCTTCAAATCCGGATCGGCGGAGAAGGAATACTGCGTCTTCGCCATGCAGACCGGGAATTTGCCGAAGCCCGCTTCTTCGATCGCCTTCAAGCGCTTCGATGCGGCCGAAGCGAAGCTGACCCCCGACGCGCGATAGATCTCGCGCGCGATGGTTTCAATTTTGGTCTTGAGCGGCGCGTCGTCGGGATAAAGGAACTTGAACTTCGCTTCGCCCTTGTCGATCTGGGCGACGACTTCGCGCGCGAGGTCTTCCGCCCCCGCCCCGCCATCGGCCCAATGCTTGGCGCGGATCGCTTTGGTGCCCGCCGCCGCACAGGCCTTCTCGATCGCCGTCCATTCGGCAGCGGTGTCGGACGTAAAAGCGTTGATCGCGACCAGCACGGGCAGCCCGAATTTCTTCAAATTCTCGACATGGCGCAGAAGATTGGCGAGGCCCTTCTCGACCGCGCCGACATCTTCTTGCGTCAACCCCTTGGCATCCGCGCCGCCTTGCAGCTTGAGGGCGCGCACCGTCGCGACCACGACCGCGAGATCGGGCGTGAGGCCCGCTTGGCGGCATTTGATGTCGAGGAATTTTTCGGCACCCAAATCCGCGCCGAAGCCGGCTTCCGTGACCACGTAATCGGCGAGCGACAAGGCGGTCGTTGTGGCCGCAACCGAGTTGCAGCCATGCGCGATATTCGCGAACGGCCCGCCATGGACCAGGACGGGATTGCCTTCCAACGTCTGCACCAGATTCGGCTTAATCGCGTCTTTCAGCAGCGCGGCCATGGCGCCCTGCGCTTTGAGGTCGGCGGCGGTGACGTAGCCACCTTCCTTGCGCTCGGCCACCACGACGCGCGAAAGCCGCGCTTGCAGATCGGCCATATCCTTGGCGAGGCAGAAAATCGCCATCACTTCCGACGCGGTCGTGATGTCGAAGCGGCCTTGGCGCACGGCCCCATTGCCCGCCCCCAAGCCCATCACCAGATCGCGCAGCGACCGGTCGTTCATGTCCATCACGCGCGGCCACACCACGCGCTTGGGATCGATCGCGGGCGCCTTGCCCCAATAGACGTGATTGTCGACGAGGGCGGCGAGCAGATTATGCGCCGTGCCGATCGCGTGGATATCGCCGGTGAAATGCAGATTGATATCGGCCATCGGCACGATCTGGGCGTAACCGCCGCCGGTCGCCCCGCCCTTTTGCCCGAAACAGGGCCCGAGCGAGGGTTCGCGCAACGCGATTGCCGTCCGCTTGCCGATGCGGTTGAGCGCGTCGCCCAAGCCGATGGTGGTCGTCGTCTTGCCCTCGCCCGCCTTGGTCGGGTTGATCGCGGTGACGAGGATCAACTTGCCGCGCTTGGCCGATTTGGGCAGCAACCCGGTATCGATTTTTGCCTTGGCGCGGCCATAGGGCTCGATCGCCGCTTCGGGAATGCCGATCTTGGCGGCGACTTCCGCGAGCGGGCGCAACGTCGCCTTGCGGGCGATCTCGATATCGGACATGCGAATACGTTTCCTTCGTTGCCTCAGCGCGCTTGCGCGGCTTGGCGCTTCAGCGCCGCTTCGCGGATGGCGGTCATTGTCGTGCGCGTGGTGATGATTTCGGGATCGATCGTCAACGCCAGCAGCGCCGTGCGGCGCGCGGCGATGGCGCGTTCCAACGCGGGCATGAAATCCTCGGTCCGCGTCACGGCCTCGGCATAAGCGCCCAGCGATTTGGCGAGCCCGACGAAATCCGGGCTCTTCAAATCCGTGCCGACGACGCGGGCGGGATGCTCGCGTTCCTGATGCATGCGGATCGTGCCGTAAATGCCGTTGTCGAAGACCAGAATGATCGGCGCGGCACCATATTGCACGGCGGTCGCGATCTCGAGCCCCGACATCATGAACCCGCCATCGCCGATCATGCCGAGCACGAGGCGATCGGGATGGACGAGCGACGCCGCGACGGCCGCCGGCACGGAATAGCCCATGGCGCCCGAGGTCGGCCCGACCAAGCGCGCGGGCCGCTTGAACGGCAGGAAGCGCATCGGCCAGCCGGTATGGTTCCCGGCATCGACCGTGACGACATAGCTTTCGACGTGGCGCGACGTCGCGAGTTCGCGCATCGCGCGGCCCATATCGAGTTCGCCGTTATAGGGATTGGGCACCAGCGACTTCTCGTAATCGGCGCGCGCGGCTTGCGTCCATGCTTTCCACGGACGTGTTTCCAGCGGCTTCAACGCACCCGTGGCGAGCGCGAACGCGTTCGCGTCGGCGACGATGCCGACATCCGGGCGATAGACGCGGCCGAGTTCGTCCGGATCGGCGTGGATATGGATCAGCGTCTGTTTGGGCTCCGGGCTTTCCAGCACCGTGTAGCCCTGCGTCGTCATCTCGCCCAAGCGCGCACCGATCACCAGCAGCAGATCGGCTTCCTTGGCGCGCTTGATCAATTCGGGCGGGCCCGACGTGCCGAGATCGCCGACATAGACGCGCGAATCGGGCGCGATCGCATCCATGCGCCGGAACGACGCCGCCACGGGAAGATCATTGGCTTCGGCGAAAGCTTGGATCGCAGCCCCCGCCTCGTCCTGCCAGCCCGGCCCGCCAATGATCACCAGCGGGCGCTGCGCCTTGGCCAAGGCGGCCTGCACGCGCAGCAGATCGGAATGCGTCGGGGCGGGCTTGGCGACGCGATAGGGTTCGGCGTCGCGCACCGTCACCACATCGGTCAGCATGTCTTCGGGCAGGGCCAGCACGACCGGGCCGGGGCGGCCCGACGTCGCGGTGTGAAACGCGCGCGCCATGTATTCGGGAATGCGCGCCGCGTCGTCGATCTGCGCCGCCCATTTGACGACCGAGCCGAACATTTGCCGGTAGTCGATTTCCTGGAACGCTTCGCGATCCATCATGTCGCGGCCGACCTGGCCGACCAGCAGGATCATCGGCGTCGAATCCTGCATCGCCGTGTGCACGCCGACCGAGGCATGCGTCGCCCCCGGTCCGCGCGTGACCATGCAAATGCCCGGCTTGCCGGTGAGCTTCCCGTAGGCTTCCGCCATGTTCGCCGCACCCGCTTCGTGGCGCGCGTTGATCAGGCGGATCGTGCGGCTGTCGTGCAGCGCGTCGAGCACTTCGAGATAGGATTCCCCCGGCACGCAGAACGCCATATCGACGCCGTGAATCAGCAACTGATCGACCAGAACCCGGCCGCCGCTGCGCGGTTTGGGGGACATGCGTTACCTCCGAAAAACAGAGCGGCAGTTAACAAGCGGGCCGCGATGGACGCAAGGCCCGCCGCAAGGCTATTTTGCCGCGATGGACGAGATACAAGAATGGATGGCGCCCGCGGGCGATAGCGCGTTTCGCGACTTGATCGGCTATTACCCGCGCGTTTGGCGCGAAAACTACGTGGAAATGCTGCTGAAGCTGGAGGAACGCCACCGCAACCGTTCCGGTATCGCGCATGGCGGCGTGGTCGCGACGATGATCGACGTCGCGGGCGGATTCGCGGGCTGCTATTGCCCGCATCCCGGCCGCGTGCGCCGCGCTTCCACCTTGTCGCTGACCACGCAATTCATCGGGCCTGCGCGAATCGGCCGCACATTGATCGCGACGGGCCGCACGCGGCCCGGCGGCAAGTCGATCTATTTCGCGACGATCGAGATTGTCGACGACGAAGGTAAATTCGTGGCGACCGGCGAAGCCGTCTTTAAATACCGCCCCGGCAGCGAAACCTTGGAAGGCGTGGCACGTTGAACGACACCTCGCGCACGCCGGGACTCGGCGTGATGGCCCTGGTCGTCGTGCTATGCGCGGTCTGGGGCGTCAACCAAGTCGCGATCAAGTTCGGCAACGCCGGTATTTCGCCGCTCTGGCAATCGGCGATTCGCTCGGCCGGCGGGGCGATCCTCGTGCTGGCTTGGACATGGTTTCGCGGCATTCCGATTTTCGTGCGCGACGGCACGCTGGCGGGCGGGATCGCGGCCGGCTTGCTGTTCGGCACGGAATTCGGCCTGCTCTATTGGGCGATCGAATTCACCACCGCCGCGCGTTCGGTCGTGCTGCTCTATACCGCCCCGATCTCGCTGGCGATCGCGGCGCATTTCTTCCTGAAGAACGACCGGCTGACGCCGCGCAAGATATTGGGCCTGACCGCGTGTTTCCTGGGCGTCGCATTGCTGTTCGCGGATTCGCTGACCCTGCCGGACCGCACCGGCTTGATCGGCGATGCGCTGGCCTTCGCCGCGTCGCTGTTCTGGAGTGCGTCGACCATCGTCATCAAACGCTCCAACCTCGCCACCGCGCGCGGCGAGAAGATCGGCCTTTACCAATATGCCGTGTCGGCGGTGCTGCTCGGTGCGGTCGCGTTGCTGATGGGCGAGAAGGGCATCTTCGACCCCACGCCCTTGGTGATGGGCGCACTCGCCTTTCAGATCGTGATCGTCGTCTTCGTCAGCTACACGATCTGGTTCGCGTTGATCCCGGTCTATCGCGCCTCGTCGCTGGCGTCGTTCTCGTTCCTCACGCCGGTCTTCGGCGTGCTGGCGGCGCATCTGCTCCTGGGCGAGGAATTGAAGCCCGTCCTGGTCATGTCGCTGGCGCTCGTGGGCTTCGGCATCTGGACGGTCAACCGCCCGGCGAAAGCCTAAAGCCCGAGTTCGCGCAAAATCTCGTCGGTGTGCTGGCCCAACGTGGGTGCCGCGCGCGTGACGCCAGCGGGTGTCGCGGAAAGCTTGACGGGCGCCCCCAGCGTTTCGACGCGGCCCAGCGTTGGATGATCCGTCGCGACCACCATCTCGCGCGCGCGGGTTTGCGGATCGGCGAGCATTTCCTGGATCGACAAGACCGGCCCGGCCGGCATGCCCATGCGATCGAACAGGTCGAGCCATTCGGCGGTCGTGCGCGCGGCGAATAGCGGCGTCAGCGCATCGACCAGCGCCGGCAGATTGCCCATACGATCGGCGTTGGACGCGAAGCGCGGATCGGCGGCGAGATGCGGCGCCGCCAAGCATTCGATCAGCTTCAGCCAGGATTTCTGGTTCGCGGCCCCGACATTGATCCAGCCGTCTTTCGTGGCGAAAGCCTGATAGGGCGCGTTCAACGGATGGCCGGAGCCGAGCGGCCCGGGCGACGCGCCGGTTGCCAGCGCGATCGCCGATTGCCAATAGGTCTGCACGATCCCCGCTTCGAACAGCGAAGTATCGACCATTTGGCCTTCGCCCGTGCGCGTGCGCGCCTGCAACGCGGCAAGGATGCCCATCGCCGCGAGGATACCGGCGGTGATGTCGGTCACCGGCGCGCCGACTTTCACGGGTGCGCGGCCCGGCCCTTCGCCGGTGATGCCCATCAGGCCCGACATGCCTTGCGCCACAAGATCGAAGCCGCCGCGCGCCGCGTAGGGCCCGGTGCGCCCGAAGCCCGACAGCGAGCAATAGATCAAGCGCGGATTGAGCGCATGGACCGAATCGTAGCCGAAACCGAGCTTGTCGAGCGTGCCCATCCGGTAATTCTCGATCAGCACGTCGGCGGTCGCGAGCAAACGGCGCAGCGCTTCCTTGCCGTGCTCGGTTTTGAGGTCGAGGGCGATGCCGCGCTTGTTGCGGTTCATCATCAGGAAGGCCGCACTCTGATCGCCGACCATCGGCGGCTGCATGCGCCGCGTATCGTCGCCGCCGGGCAGCTTCTCGACCTTGATCACGTCGGCCCCCAGATCGGCGAGCATCATGCCCGCCACGGGCCCCGCCATGATATGGGCGAGTTCGACGACGCGGATCCCTTCGAGCGCGCCCGCCATGTCAGCGCCCCTCGAAATTCGGGCGGCGCTTTTCCAGGAACGCGCGATAGCCTTCCAGGTAATCGCGGGTATCGCAATTGGCGAAGCCTTCGAGATATTCGCGCTTCGAAAGCTTGCGCGAATCCATCAAACGCCGCGCGAATTTCTTGTGCCAGCGATTGGAGAGCGGTGCGCCCGAAGCAATACGCGTCGCGGCTTCGTAGGCTTCCTTCGTCACGTCCGCGTCGGCCACGACGCGCGTGACGAGGCCCTTCTCCTTGGCTTCGGCGGCCCCGAACACGCGCGCTTCGAGCAGGATTTCCAGCGCCGTCGCGCGGCCGACCAGATCGATCAGCGCCGACAATTCCGGGTACGCCATAATGACGCCGATGCGGTTGATCGGCACGCCGAAGCGGCTGCCCTCGCCGCAGATGCGCAGATCGCATATCGACGCGATCTCCAGCGAACCGCCGACGCACAGCCCATGGATCATCGCCAGCGTGGGATGGCGGCAATCGCGGATCGCGGCCAGCGTGGCGTGCATGATCTTGCCATAGGCGATGGCGAGTTTCGTGGTCGCGCGCGTCCGCTCGAATTCCGAGATATCCGCACCCGGCCCGAACGCCTTCTCGCCCGCCCCGCGCAACACGATGCAGCCGATATCGGCTTCGCGATGCAAGGCCCGCATCGTTTCGCCCAGGCCCTTCCAGCTCGCCTGGCTCAACGCGTTGAGCTTCTCGGGCCGGTTGAGCGTGACGGTCACGATGCGCGGATCGCCGGCGGCTTCGCGATCGACCAGGATCAACCCGTCCTTCGTCGAGACGGTCTTCGGCGTGCGTCGTTTGGCGGCTGGCATCGATGGTCCTCCCCGCCGCCAGCTTAAAGAAAAAGGGCGGCGCTTGGAAACGCCGCCCTGAAGTTTGGGAGAGGAGGAGGAGAGGAGAAGACGTACTGGGGACTAACGCACGATACCGAGAATGAGCTGCGGCTGCTGGTTGGCGATCGAAAGGGATTGCACGCTCAGCTGCTGGCGGACCTGCAGCGACTGGGTCGAGGCCGAGGCCTTGCCGATATCGGCGTCGACCATAGCGCCCATACCCGTCGTCGTCGCGTCGACGACCGAGTTCAGCAGATTGCTTTGCAGGCGCAGCGTGCGGCTATCGGCCGCGGCACCGCCCAACGCCGCCGAGACGGCGTTGCCGAAGGTCGAGAGCGAGGTGAGGGCCGCCGTCGCCGCCGTGACCGACGAGACCGACGACGCCGCGAAAGTCGTGAACGCGGTATGAACCGTCGAGCGGCTCGACATCGTGATCGTCGTCGCGTTGACGTCGGCGAGGAAGGTTTTGGCCGCCGAGTTGTTCGACAGCAGATTCACGCCGTTGTAGTTCGCTTGGGCGATGAACGTCGAAATCTGGCTGGTCATCGCGCTGAAATCGGCGGCGTAGATCGTGCGCTGGCCGTTGCCGATCGCGCCGTCGGCAAGCTGCGTGATCTTCGCCTGAAGATTGCCGACCAGGTTCGAGATATTGGTCAGCGCCGAGTCTGTCACCGCCCCCAAGCCCGTGCCGTTGGTGATCGACGCCTGCACCGCCTGATAGGCCTGCAGATTGCCCCGGATGCCCTGCGCGACCGTGAAGGTCGACGAATCGTCCATCGCATCGGCGACGCGATAGCCGGTCTGGACCTGCTTGGACGCGGTGGCGAGCATCGTGCCCGCCGTGCGCAGCGACCCAAGGGCGACCATCGCGCTGAGATTGGTGTTGATGGAGTTGGACATTGCAGGCTCCGTGCCGGGGGATTCGTTATTTCCATCCGCATCGCAACCGGCATGCCAGGAGTATTATCATTTAAAAACAATGACTTAGTTATTCGAAACAACGTGGCCGGGGCAGTTTCTGCCGAGCGAAACCGGCAACGACGGTCCCGCAACGGAAAATTTTACCGGCGGGAACACGCCGTCTCGCCAAGCCCAAGGGCATGGCATATGAAAGGCGCGACAGTATTTCCGGGAGTCGCCATGACCAAGGACGAGATCGCCAAAACCGCCGCCCGCATCCTGATCGAAACCCAAGCGATCCATTTCAACGTCGCCAAGCCCTATATCTTCACGTCGGGCTGGGCCTCGCCCACCTATTGCGATTGCCGGCGGCTGATCTCGTTCCCGCGCGCGCGCGCCAAGCTGATGGATATGGCGGTCGAAACGATCCAGCGCACGATCGGCTTCGATAGTCTGGACGCCGTCGCCGGCGGCGAAACGGCCGGCATCCCCTTCGCGGCCTGGATCGCCGAGCGCCTGGAACTGCCGATGCTCTATGTGCGCAAGAAGCCCAAGGGCTTCGGGCGCAACGCGCTGATCGAAGGCAAGATCGTCGAAGGTTCGCGCGTGCTGCTGGTCGAAGATCTCGCGACCGACGGCAAGTCGAAGCTCCATTTCGTCAACGGGCTGCGCGAGGCCGGCTGCCAGGTGGCGCACAGCTTCGTCGTGTTCCATTACGGCATCTTCCCGGAAAGCGTCTCCGCGCTGGCCAAGGAAGGTGTGGCGCTCCACGAACTCGCCACGTGGTGGGACGTGCTGAAGGAAGCCGAAGCGCAAGCCGTCTATCCCGCCGCCGAGCTCGCCGAAGTGCGCAAATTCCTCGAGAACCCGGCGGATTGGTCCTACGCCCATGGCGGCGTGGGGCGCGACGGCAAGAAGAAAGGCGAGTAGGCTTCCGGGATGCGCGTCGCCGCCCTCGCCTTCGCCCTGCTCGCTTTGGCTTTCCCGGCCAAAGCCAAGGACGAGCTGACGGTCGGTCTTTCGCAATTCCCCGCGACTTTCCATCCGATGATCGATTCGATGGCGGCCAAGAGCTACGTGCTCGGCATGGCCCGCCGTCCGATCACGACCTACGACAAGGATTGGAAGCTCGTCTGCCTGATGTGCGTCGAGCTGCCGACCGTCGAAAACGGCGGCGCCAGGCGCGTATCCTTGCCCGACGGCAAGGAAGGTATGGAGGTCACCTTCCGCATCAAGCCGGATGCGAATTGGGGCGACGGCAAGCCGGTCGTCGCCGACGACGCGATCCTGACCTGGGAAATCGGCAAGCATCCGCGTTCGGGCGTCACCTCGGGCGAAGGCTATCGCCGCATCCTGAAGATCGAAACGCCCGATCCCAAGACGCTGGTCTTCACCTCCGACCGCGTCACTTTCTCCTACAACGATTTCAGCCAATACGATTTCATCCCGGCGCATCTGGAACGCGCGCGTTTCGAACAGGACCCCGAGACCTATCGCCGGCGCACGGGTTACGACACCGATACGGCCAATCCCGGCCTTTATAACGGCCCCTATCGCATCACCAACGTGCAGCCGGGCGCGTCGATCACGCTGGAGCCCAATCCGCATTGGGCGGGCAGGAAGCCGCATTTCAAACGCATCTTCGTCCGCGTGATCGAAAACTCGGCCGCCCTCGAAGCCAATCTCCTCTCTGGTTCGATCGATTACGTCGCGGGCGAGCTCGGGTTCACGCTCGATCAAGCCTTGGCGCTGGAAAAGCGCCAGGCCGCGCGCTTCGATTTCAACTACGTCCCGTCGCTGCTCTACGAGCATATCGACTTCAATCTCGACCATCCCATCCTGAAGGATGTGCGCGTGCGCCGCGCGATGGTCCATGCGCTGGATCGCGAAGCGCTGACCCGTCAATTGTTCGAGGGCAAGCAGCGCGTGGCGCATTCCTTCATGGGGCCGCGCGACCCGATGTCCGCCGCCGATCTGCCCGTGCTCGGCTTCGACCTGGCGCGCGCGCAGGCGCTGCTGGCCGAGGCGGGCTTCGATCGCGTCGTGAACGGTATTCGCCAAAATGCCGCGGGCGAGCGCTTGTCGTTCGAATTCGGCACCACCGCCGGAAACCGTCTGCGCGAAACGGTGCAGCAGGCGCTGCAAAGCCAGTGGCGGCGGGCGGGCATCGACGTGCGCATCCGCAACGAACCGCCGCGCGTGTTTTTCGGCGACGGCACGTCCAAGCGCCGTTTCCAAATGGCGATGTATGCGTGGTTCTCCTCGCCCGAGGCGGTGCCGCGCACCACGCTACATTCGGAGATGATCCCCAGCGAGGCCAATGGCTGGCAGGGCCAGAATTATCCCGGCGTGCGCGAGCCGGAAATCGACGCGGCGATCGACGCGCTGGAACGCGAACTCGATCCCGCCAAGCGCAAGCCGATCTGGGCGCGCATCCAAACGCTCTACGCCCAGAACGCCTGGGTGCTGCCGCTCTATTTCCGCGCCGATCCGTTCGTGATCCCGAAATGGCTGACCGGGATCGAGCCGACGGGACATCAATATTATTCGACGCTCGGCGTCGAAAATTGGCGCCCACGCCCTTAACATGCTCCGCCACGCGGTCACGCGCCTCGTTCAAGGCCTGCTGGTTCTGACCGCCGCGAGTTTCGCGATCTATATCTTGCTCGGCCTGATGCCCGGCGATCCGGTCGATCTGATCGCCTCGGGCAATCCCAATTTCACGCCCGACGATCTGCGCAATCTGCGCGAACTCCACGGGCTCGATCGGCCGCTGGTCGATCGCTATCTCGACTGGGCCGCTTCGGCGCTGTCGGGCGATCTCGGCTATAGCCGCACGTTCTCGCGGCCCGTGCTGGCGACGATTCCGCCCTTCCTGGCCAACACCGCCGCGTTGATGCTGGTGTCGTTCGTGCTTGCGCTCGTGTTCGGCATCGCGCTGGGCCTTGCGGCGGCGGCCAATCGCGGCGGCGCGATCGATACGGCGATCAACGCCTTCGCCTTCGTCTCCGCCGCCACGCCGACCTTCTGGCTGGCGCTATTGATGATCGTGTTGTTCGCGGTCACGCTCGGCTGGCTGCCCGCCAGCGCCTTGCCGCCGCCGGGCGAAGACGGAATCTGGGACAAGATCCGCCATTTGATCTTGCCGGTGACGACTTTGGCCTTGGTCGAAGCGGGCGAATACGCGCGCCATATGCGCGCGGCCGCCATCGACGCGCTGGCGCAGGATTGGGTGCGCACCGCGCGCGCCAAGGGCGCTTCCGAAACGCGCGTGGTGCTGGGCCATGTGCTGCGCAACGCGCTGGTCCCCGTCGCGACGGTCGCGGCCCTCGGCTTCGGCGGCTTGTTTTCCGGCGCCCTCGTCACCGAAACGATCTTCGCCTATCCCGGCATGGGCAAGCTCATCTACGATTCGATCATGGCGAGCGATTTCAATCTCGCCCTCGCCTGTCTGCTGATGGCCTCGGCCTTGGTGATCGCGGCGAACTTCGCGGCCGATATGGTCTATGCCGCCCTCGATCCGCGCATCGGCTTCGGGCGCGCGCGGGACGACGACACATGACCGGCCCCGAAAAGCGCCTCGCCTTGGCGGGAACGGTGATCGCCATCGTGGCGCTCGCCGCCCTCGCCGCCCCGGCGATCGGCTGGCTCGTCGGCTACGATCCGTTCGACACGGATTTGCTGCGCCGCTATTCGCCGCCCTCCTTCGCCAATCCGCTGGGCACCGACGAGTTGGGCCGCGACGTGGCGATGCGTTTGCTGTTCGGGGCGCGCGTGTCGCTTGCGGTGGGGTTGGCGGCGGCACTCGCCGCCAGCACGATCGGCACGGCGATCGGCTTGATCGCCGGCTATTTCGGCGGGCGCATCGATCAGATCCTAATGCGCGCGACCGACGCGGTGCTGTCGCTGCCCGTGCTGCCGGTGCTGATCGTGCTGGCCGCCGTCGATCTCGGCAAACTCGGCGTGCCGGAAGGCGAAGCGTCGAGCCTCGCGCGCATCGTGGTCATCGTCGCGGCGTTCGGCTGGCCCAAAGTCGCACGATTGGTGCGCGGCCATGCGCTCGCCTTGCGCGAACGCGATTTCGTGCGTGCGGCGCGCGCCTTGGGGGCGGGCCCGTGGCGCATCATGTGGGCGCATATTCTGCCGAATTGCACCACGCCGATCCTGATCGCGACGGCGCTCGCCGTCGGCGGCACGATCCTTTACGAGAGCGTGCTGTCGTTCTTGGGGCTGGGCATCCAGCCGCCGATCCCAAGCTGGGGAAATATGCTGACGGGTGCCCAGGAGACGATCGTCCAAGCGCCGTGGCTTGCCTTGTGGCCGGGTCTTGCGATCCTGATCACGGTCGCGGCGATCAATCTTCTCGCCGACGCCATTCAGGATCGCTTCGACCCGCGCCGCAAACGCGCTTAGTGCGACATCAGCACCGGCACAGTCATGTGGTCGAGCACGTCGCGCGTGGCGCCGCCGAAAATCGCTTCGCGCGCGCGGCTATGCCCGTAGGCGCCCATGACCAGGAAATCGGCGCCGAGATCGGCCAAGCGGCTGAGCAACGCGTCGCCCACCGACAGATCGCCGGAATAGGTCGTCGTCGCCTCCGCCGCCACGCCGTGACGCGCGAGATGCAGCGCGATATCGGCCCCCGGCAGGCGCTTGGCCGCATTGTCCGGATCGATCGACAGGATCGAGACTTTCTCCGCCGCGCGCAGCAACGGCAATGCGTCGGCCACCGCGCGCGCGGCCTCGCGCGTGTTGTTCCACGCACAGACGACATGTTTGGCCGTGCCCATGAAGTTTCCGGCGCTCGGCACGAAAATCACCGGGCGCCCGGCGGTCAGCACCAAGGCCTCGCCCAACGCCGCGACATCCGGCGGCAATTGCCCGTCGGGCTGCGGCACGATGATCGCGTCGGCATGGCGGGCATGGTTCAGCGCCACGTCCTCGGCGAAGCCCCAGGCCTCGCGATACTCGATCTCGATCCCTTCGGCGATCGCGGCTTTGGCGACCGCGTCGCGCACCTTGGCGCCTTCTTCGCGCACCTGATCGCGAAACGCCTCCATGATCGACGTGCCGGCAAGCGAGCGCGCGGACATCGGCAGCACCGGCTCGGTCAGCGCATGGATCGCGGCCAGATGCGCGCCCTGCCCCTTGGCGAAACGCGCGGCAAACGCCAAACGCGACGCGATATCCGGCCCCGCTTCGGCGAAAACGACCAGATCGCGGAAGCCGGTGTTTTGGGTGGGAGACGGATTGCGCGGCGGGGTCATGACGTTGATCTCCTTGTCTGGTTCGCGAATGAACCTGACGCAAAGCGGCCGCCCGCGCTTTGATATGGCTCAACCGGCTTTCCAAGCCCCCCGGAATAGGGTAGCAAACGCCTGTTTCGATTGGAGAAAGCATATGACCGCCGCCGCCTTGCCCCGCATTGTTCCCGTGATTTTGTCCGGCGGTGCGGGCACGCGGCTGTGGCCCTTGTCGCGCGAGACCTATCCCAAGCAGCTTTTGGCGCTGGCGGGTACACGCAGCCTGATCCAAGACACGGCCGCGCGTTGCGGCGGCGAAAGCTTCGGCGCCCCCATCATCGTGTGCAACGAGGAACACCGCTTCGCCATCGCCGAGCAATTGCGCCAGATCGGCATCGCCCCGCGCGCGATGGTGCTGGAGCCCGTCGGGCGCAACACGGCCCCGGCCGCCGCGGCCGCCGCCGCGTTGCTGGAGCCGGGCGAGATCATGATGCTGCTGCCCTCCGACCACGCGATTTCCGACGTCGCTTCGTTCGCCAAAGCCGCCGCGAAAGCGGCGGCGGGCGCACGCGCGGGAAAGCTCGTGACCTTCGGCATCGAGCCCGAGCGCCCCGAAACCGGTTACGGCTATATCAAGCGCGGCGCGGGGCTGCCCGGCCTCGACGGCGCCTACGCGGTCGAGCGTTTCGTCGAGAAGCCCGATCTCGACACCGCGAAGAAATATCTCGCCGAAGGCGGCTGGACGTGGAACTCGGGCATGTTCATGCTGCCCGCCGCAATCTTCCTGGCGGAGACCGAGAAATTCGAACCCGCGATCGCGCGCGCCGCGAAGGACGCCGTCGCCAAGGCCAAGCGCGACCTCGATTTCGTGCGCCTGGACAAGGACGCCTTCGCCGCCGCCCCTTCGAAATCGATCGACTACGCGGTGATGGAACGCACGAGCCTCGCGGCCATGGTTCCAGCATCCATGGGCTGGTCGGATGTGGGTGCTTGGGACGCGTTGTGGGATCTGGGCACGCGCGACGCCGACGGCAACGTCGTGCGCGGCGACGTGATCGCCGAGGATACGCATAATTCCTATTTGCGCACCGAAGGCCGCTTGCTGGCGACCATCGGCGTCGACGATCTGATCGTCGTCGACACGCGCGACGCGACGCTCGTGGCGCGCAAGGACAAGGCGCAGCACGTCAAGCGCATCGTCGACCGCCTGAAGGCGGCGGGGCGCAGCGAAGCGAGCCTGCACACCGAAGTGCATCGCCCCTGGGGCAGCTATCAGACGATCGATCTGGGCCCGCGCTTCCAGGTGAAGCGCCTGTCGGTCAAGCCCGGCGCCAAAATCTCGCTGCAGAAACACGCCCAGCGCGCCGAACATTGGGTCGTCGTGCAAGGCATCGCGCGCGTCACGCGCGACGAAGACGTGCTCACCTTGCGCGAAAACATGTCGGCTTACATCCCCGTCGGCTGCGTCCATCGCCTGGAGAATCCCGGCACGGAAATGCTGCATATCGTCGAGGTGCAGTCGGGATCCTATCTTGGCGAGGACGATATCGTGCGCCTCGAAGACTCTTACGGGCGCAAATAATGACCGATCCGATCAGCATCAACGCCGCCGATATCGCCGCCGCCGCCGCGCGTATCCAAGGCCAGGTTCTGCGCACGCCGACATTGCGCTCGGCCACACTCTCCGCCGTCACTGGCGCGGATGTGCGCATCAAGTTCGAGAACCATCAATACGTCGCGTCGTTCAAGGAACGTGGCGCGCTCAACAAACTTCTATTGCTTTCGCCGGAGGAGCGCCAACGCGGCGTGATCGCGATGTCGGCCGGCAACCACGCGCAAGCCGTCGCCTATCATGCCAAGCGCTTGGGTATTGCCGCGACGATCGTGATGCCCAAAGCCACGCCGTTCACGAAGGTCGCGCGCACGCGCGACCACGATGCGCGCGTGATCCTGGAAGGCGATGCGCTGACCGAGGCCGCCGCCTTCGCGCGCGATCTGGCGGCGAAGGAAAATCTGGTCTTCGTGCATCCCTACGACGATCCGGCGATCATGGCGGGCCAAGGCACGCTGGCGCTGGAGATGCTCGCGGATTTCCCCGATCTCGACACGCTGGTGATCCCCATCGGCGGCGGCGGGATGATTTCGGGCTGCGCCGTCGCGGCCAAATCGATCAATCCGAATATCGAGATTTTCGGCGTCGAGGTCGAAGCCTTCGCCTCCGCCGCCCAACGCAAAGCCGGCGAGAAGGTCCATACCGGCGGGACGACCATCGCCGAAGGCATCGCGGTCGCCGACGTGGGCGCGCAATGCTGGCCGGTGATCGACAAATTGGTGCGCGATGTCGTCGTGGTCGACGAGCTGGACGTCGAACGCGCCATCGTGCTGCTGATCGAAATCGAAAAGACCGTCGCGGAGGGTGCCGGTGCGGCCGGGCTTGCCGCGTTGCTCGCCCATCCCGAACGCTTCAAGGGCCGCAAAGTGGGCCTCGTCCTGTGCGGCGGCAATATCGACACGCGCGTGTTGTCGAGCGTGCTGCTGCGCGGCCTTGCGCGCGATGGGCGCTTGCTGCGCTTGTCGATCGAGATTCCCGACAGGCCCGGCGCGCTCGCCGATCTGGCCGGGCGCATCGGCAAGGCGGGCGGCAATATCGTCGAGGTCGAGCACCAGCGCACTTTCACCGAACGCTCCGCGCGTGCGGTGACGGTCGAAGCGACGATCGAAGTCGTCGATCGCGCGCATGGCGACAAGCTGGTCGGCGAATTGGAAAACGCGGGATTGACCGTCGAACGCGGCGCCGCCTGATCCGGATTATTGCGGCGGCAGGTCGGCGAGTTCCTTCACCCGCTCGCCCCATTCGGTTTCGAGCGAGTTTTGGCGGCGCTGCAATTGGCGCAAGCGGTTCTGCGCGCGATTTTCGTAGATGATGTTCGCGATGATCGGGAACAGCCAGCACAGGCCCCAGGCGAACACGGCCGCCCCGTAGACCGACAGCCAGGCGAAGGCGTTGCCGAGAATCTCGCGCCCGCCGGTGCGGCCCATCATCGCGAATCCGTCGAGCAGGAAGGGCAGCATCGCGCCCATGCTCATCGTGCCCACGGCGATCGCGTCATGCTTCTGGCGCGTGGGATCGACGATCGCGGCGGCGAGCGTGGGCAAGAAGCCCGCAACCACGAACAGGCACAGCCACGGCACGTTATAGGCAAGCCACGCGACGATCGCGATGACGCCCGTCCCCGCCATGGCGAGCGTCATGGCGCTGGGGCCCTTCTTCGCCGATTTGGGTTGCTTGGCCATGGCTAAAACAGAATCCGCCAGAGAATCGATCCGATACCGACGACGCCCGACAGCGACGCGGAGGTGAGTGCGGCCGTTTCCTTGCCCGCGAGCATCGCCGCATGCGCGCGTTGTTTCGCACCGCCGCGAATCTCGACCATTTCCGCCCCCGCCGCGACATAGGCTTCCTTGGCGGCGTCGAAGCCCCAATGATCGACCTCGCGCATTTTCTCGTTATCGACGAGCTCGAGCAGCGCTTTGAGATTGCCTTCTTCGGCGACTTGATTGAGCCGCTCGATCTGCGATTGGCGCAGCGGCAAATGATTGATCCCGTCGACATAGCCGCGCACCAGCGTGGCGCACCACGCGGTCAAGCGCGGCACCATCGGCGGACCGAAACGTTCCTGCAAATCCGACAACATGCGCAGGATCGACATGCCGCCCGACATGTCGACTTGTTCGGGATTCATCAGCACGCGAATTTGTGCGGGGTCCGCACCCGCATGGACCGCAAGAAAGGCGGCAATGTGCCGGTCGATCGGCTTGTGGCCGGACCCGGCGGCAGCTTCCAGCGCCTCCAGCACCTGATCGGGTTCCGACACCCACATGCCCGCCGCAAGTTCGGAGAAGCACGGCAGATTGGGATTAAGTTCGTAGAGCACACGTTCGATGCCGTTGCCGGGGGCGGGATCTTCGATCCATTTGCCCAAGCGTTCGACGAAGCCCGCCGGCGGCAAGCCGCGCCCGCCCGCCGATTTATGCAGCATCGTCCATAGCCCGATCACGCGGCTGCGGATGAGGTCAGCGAAAATCGGCCCACCGCCAGGCTTGCGCATGGCGACGGCGATCGCCGTGCCCAAACCGTCGACATGAACGCTGTGGCCGCGAAACCGGATCGGCGCCAAAGGATCGAGCACGATCGACGCGCGCGCCACCGTCAGCGCATCGGAGTAGGTCGGGTTGGGATCGCCGCTGGGTTCGCGCACCGCCGCGTTCAGGCGGTCATGCAGTTTCTGATCGCCCAGCGTATTGCGCACCCACATCGCGATATTGCCGTTGCGCAATTCGGCCGCCGCCGCTTCCCAGCGCCTTCCGAGACCGTGCGCCAGATCGCGCGGCGTCTTGTATTCGCGCCCGCCGAAGCGATAGCCCTTGGCCGCGCGCAACACCAGCGGCGACGACGGGTTGACCTGCTGGCGCTTGCCGTCGAGGAAGCCTTTCAGCATTTCCAGCGTCCAGCGGTCCTGTTCCCAATCGTTGGTCAGGCCGCGCAGCACTTCCATCACTTGCGGCGCGATACGCGTAAGGTCGGCGAGCGAGTCGAACGTGCCGCGATCCACGCGCCGCGCGAATTGCTCGTCCACGTCGATGCCTTGGCCCGGCATGAAGCCTTGCGCGAAGGCGAGCAGCGTCATGCCGAGCGCGAACATATCGTCCTCGCGCGTGCCCGAGCCGCGCGCGTCCGGATCGGCCATCGCGCGTTCGATGGGTTCCAGCGGGGCGGGCTGTTCGAAGCCGCCGGGCACGTGGAACGAAGGGCCCAGCACGATGCGCGTGCGCGCTTCGTCGAGCCAGAACAGATTGGTCGGGCGGATGCCGCGATGGGTGACGTTGCGGTGGAACAGCTCGCCCAACGCATTGGCGAGCGGCAGTAGGAAATGCGTCAGCAAGCGGGGGGCCGGCCATTCGTCGCGCGGGCCGTTGCCGCGCCACAGCGGCCCGCCCTCGGGCAAATCGTAAATGAAGGCCAAGCGCCGCGCCGACGCACCCGGCCAGTCGACCAGACCGAATTCGTAAAGCCGCAGCAGGCCCGGCCGCTCGACGCCCTTGATGTTCTTGGCCATCTCCAGCCGCGGCGGAATCTCCTGGCTGCAGATCAGCGCCACGCGCTGGCCGATCGTGTCGCGCTCGTCGACCGCCAGATAGGCGCGCACGCTGGCGGTCGACATTTCGGGAATGGGCGACGACGGATAGATCTTGAACCGGCCCGCGAGCGAAACGGACGTGCCGGACGGCCCCTTGGCGGGGCCACCCTTCTCGTCGTCGTCGTCGCGTTGATTGGCCGGTTCGGCCATAGGCCGCCCTCCGCGTTTGTCCGGATCGATCTCCCGAATTTAAGCCGTGTTTGTCGAAAACTGGTTAACGAACCGATTTAGTCAACAAAATCAATCGGCAAACGGGTCCTCGACCAGGATCGTGTCGTTGCGTTCGGGGCTGGTGGACAGCAACGCGACGCGCGCGCCGATCAATTCCTCGATCCGCACGATGTATTTGACCGCCGCCGCCGGCAGATCGGCCCAGGACCGCGCACCTTGCGTCGATTCCTTCCAGCCCGGCAGCGTCTCGTAGATCGGGGCCGCCTGCGCTTGCAGATGCTGGGCGGCGGGCAACCGGTCGTAGCGCTTGCCGCCGATATCGTAAGCGACGCAGACCTTGATCTCGTCGAGCCCGTCGAGCACGTCGAGCTTGGTGAGCGCGATGCCGCGAATGCCGCCGGTGCGCACGGTCTGGCGCACCAGCACCGCATCGAACCAGCCGCAGCGGCGCGCGCGCCCGGTGACGGTACCGAATTCATGCCCGCGCTCGCCGAGATGCCGGCCGATCGAATCGGTCAGTTCCGTCGGGAACGGGCCGGAGCCCACGCGCGTCGTGTAGGCCTTGGTGATGCCGAGCACGTAGCCGACTTCGTGCGGGCCCAAGCCGGAACCGGTCGCGGCTTGCGCGGCCACCGTATTCGACGAGGTGACGAACGGATAGGTGCCGTGATCGACGTCGAGCAACGCGCCTTGCGCGCCTTCGAACAGGATGCGCTTGCCCGCCTTGCTGGAATCGCCCAGGAACGGCCACACCGGATCGGCATAGGGTGCGAGCTGGGGTGCGAGTTCCAGCAATTGCTTGCGCAAGGTCGGCCGATCGACCGGCGCGAAGCCCAAGCCTTTGCGCAGCGCGTCGTGATGGCGGCACAGCTCTTCGAGCTTCGCATCGAGCGTGGGCCCGTCGAATAGATCGCACAGGCGAATCGCGCGGCGCGCGACCTTGTCCTCGTAAGCCGGGCCGATGCCGCGCCCGGTGGTGCCGATCTTGGCGCTGCCGCGCGCTTCTTCGCGCAGGCGATCGATCTCGCCATGCAGCGGCAGAATCAACGCGGCGTTTTCCGCCACGCGCAGATTATGCGGGCCGACATCCACGCCCTTTTCGCGGATCGCCGCGATCTCCTTCAGCAGATGCCAAGGATCGACGACCACGCCGTTGCCGACCACGCCGATCTTGCCCTTGCGCACGACGCTCGACGGCAGCAGCGACAACTTATAAGTCACGCCGTCGATGACCAGCGTGTGGCCCGCGTTATGGCCGCCCTGGAAGCGCACGACGATTTCGGCGCGTTCCGACAGCCAATCGACGATCTTGCCTTTGCCTTCGTCGCCCCATTGCGATCCGACGACGGTGACGTTGGTCATGTTGCTTACCCTTCGATCTTGACGACGGCGCCCGCACGCCAGACATGCGTGCAGCCCAGAGATTTCGGATCCGCCCCGGCGGCGAAGCCGCGCAGCGCGATTTCGCCTTGGCGACGCAATTCGGATTCCGTGCCCGCGGGCGCATCGGCCGGCACGAACACGCATTTGCGCGGCGGCGGAAACGGCAAGGCGCGCAGCACCGTATCGGTGAACAGCGTGACGCCCGTCGCGGTTTCGCCCGCCCCTTCCATCAAATCCTCGCCGGCGAGATAGCGCCCGCCGCGCCCCAATTCGCCGCGCACGCCGCGCGCGAATACGGTGAAGCTCAATCCCTGCTGATATTCGAAGCCGCGCCGTTCGACCGCATCGACCGTCAGCGCCAGATCGGGGCGCGAAGCGCGGATCAAGCCGACGGCCTGTTCCAGACGCGCGATTTCGCGCTTGGCGTCCGCGGGCAAATCCAGCGCCTTCAACGCGGGCAGCGCCTTCTCGACCGGGCCCGATGCGGCGACGAGCTTGGCGAGCACCGCACCCGCTTCGCGGCCGACGCGCGCCAGCGTTTCGCCGTCGCGCTTTTCCAGCGCCACGCGGATCGCTTCCTTCGCCACCGGCCCCGGATCGGGATGGGCGGCGAGCACGGCCGAGACGAGATAGGGGATGGCGAGGTCGATCGAGATATTCGCCGCACCGACTTGGCCCAGCGCATCGGCCGCCATCGTCACGATCTCGCTATCGGCTTGCGCTTCCGATGCGCCGATCAGCTCCGCACCCACTTGGCCGAATTGGCGCTCGGGGCGCAACGCGTCGCCCTTCACGCGCATGACTTGGCCCGCATAGCAAAGGCGCAAGGGCCGCGCTTCGCCTTTCAGGCGCGTCGCCGCAATGCGCGCGACCTGCGGCGTCATGTCGGCGCGCAAGGCCATCATGCGCTGCGAATCCGGATCCATCAGGCGGAAGGTCTGGCGCGCCAGCGCCGCTTGGCTGCCGGCGAGCAGCGAATCCTCGAACTCGACCATCGGCGGTTTGACGCGGCGATAGCCGTAGGACGCGAAGACCTGCGCGATGCGCCAGACGATTTCGGCTTCCTGTTCGGCCTCGGCCGGCAGCGCGTCGCGCAGACCGGCAGGCAGAAGGGCGCGGGTCGTCAGTTCGTTCATGGGAGCGTGAGCCGATGTCGGGGCGTGGGAATGGAACCACGCGGTGGCGTTTCTGGCGGACGGGCGAAAAACGCGCCCGACCTTTTGGCCGACCGGCTTTTCCGGGGGTGTGTAGCGGGTTTCGCGGGCCGGGCCAAGGCCTGGCGAAAGGCAGTCCCGTATCGTGCCGCCGCTCACCTGATTTCGACGCCAATTCATATAGTTATGCAGAATCGTCGCACCGCCCGCGAATGGGTTCGGCCCACGACGTCCGCCGTTCCGCGCCCACCGCGACAGGCCGAGGCCCGACTCCGGCAAGCCACCCTTTCATTTCGCTCAGATCATCTTATATTGCGAATAAGTCTTAATTGCATATCTGAGCGAAAATGGTCGAGGCGGTCCACAACACGGCAAGCGAGTTCGGCACCCTCGCCCCTGCCCTCGCCGCAGCGGGCGGGGCGGCGCTGATGCTCGCGGCCGCGACGCGATTGGCACGCCATCGCGCCCGAGATGCGGCACGAATCTTCGTGGCGCTCGCGCTCTTCGCCGTGGCGCTGCGCTTGATCGCCGCGTCGGTCGGCGAATTCCAAACGCTCGGCTTACTGCCGAGTATCGACGCGGATGTACCCGCTTGGCTCGCGACGCTCGCGGGCAACCCAACGCGCGAAGCGATGGCGATCCAAGTCGCGTTCGTGATCGCCGCTTACGTCTTGCTCGCGCACCAGCTCAAAAAAACATAAAGGCGGGCGCCTTTCGGCGCCCGCCTTCATTCTTCATCGCGATAGACGTTCGATTAGAACGCCAGCGCGCGTACGCGCAGCACTTGGGGCAGTGCGCGGATTTTCGTGAGCACCGTTTCCGACGGCGGCTGGTCGACCGCGATCAGGCAGATCGCGTCCGCACCCGCCGAGGTGCGGCCGAGATGGAACGACGCGATGTTGATGCCCGCATCGCCGAACAAGCGGCCGATGGCGCCGATGAAGCCCGGCTTGTCCTGGTTGCGCACGTAGAGCATATGCGGCGCGAACTCGGCTTCGATCGGCACTTCGGCGATCTGCACGATGCGCGCCTTCGCCTGGCCGAACAGCGAGCCCGCGATGATGCGCTTCTGCCCTTCCGATTCCACCGTCACGCGGATCAGCGTGGGATAATCGGACGTGCGGTCGTGGCGCATATCGGTCACGCCAATACCATGCTCGCGCGCGACGGCCGGGGCCGAGACCGAGTTGACGCTTTCCATCTTCACGCCGAGGAAGCCGGCGAGCACGCAAGCCGTGAGCGGCTTGGTGTTGAGATTGGCGACCGAGCCTTCGTATTCGATCGAGATCGCCTTGACGTTCTCGTCCTGCAACTGACCGAGATAGCGGCCGAGATCGGTCGCGAGCTTCATATAAGGCTGGAGCTTCGGCGCGTCTTCGGCCGAAACCGACGGCATGTTGACGGCGTTGGTGACCGCCCCCGTCAGCAGGAAATCCGACATCTGCTCGGCGACCTGCAGCGCCACATTCTCCTGCGCTTCGCTGGTCGAAGCGCCGAGATGCGGCGTGCAGACAACGTCGTCGCGGCCGAACAGCGCATGTTCCTTCGCGGGCTCGACCATGAACACGTCCAGCGCCGCACCCGCGACATGGCCCGAATCCAACGCCGCCTTCAAATCGTCCTCGACGATCAGGCCGCCGCGCGCGCAGTTGACGATGCGCACACCCTTCTTGGTCTTCGCCAACGCCTTGGCGTCGAGGATGTTCTTCGTCTGCTCGGTCAGCGGCGTGTGCAACGTGATGAAATCTGCGCGCGCCAGCAGTTGGTCGAGTTCGACTTTCTCGACGCCGAGATTCTTCGCGCGCTCCGCCGTCAGGAACGGGTCGAACGCGACGACTTTCATCTTCAAGCCCAAGGCGCGCTCGGCGACGATCGAACCGATATTGCCGCAGCCGATCAGGCCCAGCGTCTTGCCGGTGATTTCCACGCCCATGAAGCGGTTCTTTTCCCACTTGCCGGCCTGGGTCGATTTGTCGGCGGCGGGCAACTGGCGGGCGAGCGCCATCATCAGCGCGATCGCGTGTTCGGCGGTCGTGATCGAATTGCCGAAGGGCGTGTTCATCACGACGATGCCGCGCGTCGTGGCGGCGGGCACGTCCACGTTGTCGACGCCGATGCCCGCACGGCCGATAACCTTCAAATGCGTCGCGGCGGCGAGGATGTCCTTGTTGACCTTCGTCGCCGAGCGGATCGCGAGGCCGTCATATTCGCCGATGATGGCTTTGAGCTCGTCCGGCTTCAGCCCGACTTTGAGATCGACGTCGATGCCGCGCTCTTTGAAGATTTCGACCGCGCGCGGGGACAAAGCGTCGGAAATAAGAACCTTGGGCATGGTTACGCTCCGGGCGCGGTTTGCCGCGCCGTTTCAAGAAAACGGGAAAGGATCAGGCCGCTTTGGAAAGCGATGCTTTGGCTTCGGCGAAGGCCCAGTCGAGCCAACCGAACAGCGCTTCAAGATCGGCGGTTTCCACCGTGGCGCCGGCCCAAATGCGAAGGCCCGGGGGCGCATCGCGATAGGCGTCGATGTCGTAGGCGACCTTTTCGGCCTCCAGCATCGCGACCATCTTCTTCGAGAAGGCGGCCTTCGCGTCGGCATCCAGCGCCGTCACCGCCGGGTCCTTGATGACCAAGCAGACCGAGGTGCAGGAGCGGATCGCCTTGTCGGCGGCGAGGAAGCCGACCCACGGCGTCTTCGCGGCCCAGGCTTCGATCGCGGCGAGGTTCTTTTCCGACCGCGCGACCAGCGCGTCGAGCCCGCCGATCTTTTCGGCCCAGATCAAACCGTCGAGCGCGTCTTCGACCGCGAGCATCGAGGGCGTGTTGATCGTTTCGCCCTTGAACACGCCTTCGATCAGCTTGCCGCCCTGCGTCAGGCGGAAGATCTTCGGCAGCGGCCAGGCGGGCGTGTAGGTCGTCAGGCGTTCGACGGCGCGGGGGCTCAACACCAGCATGCCGTGCTGACCTTCGCCGCCCAGCACCTTCTGCCAGGACCACGTCGTCACATCGAGCTTGTCCCAGGGCAGCTTCATCGCGAAGGCGGCCGAGGTCGCGTCGCAGATCGTCAGGCCCTTGCGGTCGGCCGGGATCCAGTCGCCGTTCGGCACGCGCACGCCGGCGGTGGTGCCGTTCCAGGTGAAAACGACGTCGTTGTCGAAGTTCACGGATTTCAGATCGGGCAGCGCGCCGTAATCGGCTTCGAGCTTGCGCGTATCTTTGAGCTTGAGCTGCTTGACCACATCGGTGACCCAACCGGCCCCGAAGGATTCCCACGTCAGCATGTCGACGCCGCGCTGACCCAGCAGCGACCACAGCGCCATTTCGACCGCCCCCGTATCCGACGCGGCGACGATGCCGATGCGATAATCCGCGGGGATGCCGAGGATTTTGCGCGTGCGTTCGATCACGTCGGCAAGCTTGGCTTTGCCGAGTTTCGAGCGATGCGAACGGCCGAGGGCCGCGTTTTCGAGGGCTTGGAGATTCCAGCCGGGGCGCTTGGCGCAAGGGCCGGAGGAAAAATTCGCGCAATTCGGGCGCGTGGCAGGCTTCGTCATTTTAAAATCCCTTCCTTACAGAAGGTCCGGAACCCGTTGGGAGGTTCTGGCCCGCCGCAGGTTCTATAGAACGAGTCCGCTTCGCGCAACCGGATTTCACCGATGCGGCCGAACGTCGCGTCGAGGCGCTTGGGAAGCGTCATATTCCGACGCTATCGTGACGGCATGACCATCCCCGCCCCTCTCGCCGGCAAGAAGGCTTTGATCGTCGGCATCGCCAACGGCCAATCCATCGCCGCCGGCTGCGCCGCCGCGCTGCGCGAAGCGGGCGCCGAACTCGCCGTCACCTATTTGAACGAGAAGGCGGAGAAGCATGTCCGCGCGGTGACGGAAAAGCTCGATGCGGATTTTCTGATCCCGCTCGACGTGCGCGAGCAAGGCGCGTTGGAACGCTGCTTCGCCGCCGTGACCGAACGCTGGGGCAAGCTCGACATTCTGCTGCACTCCATCGCCTTCGCGCCGCGCGCGGATCTGCACGCGCGCGTGACCGATTCCTCGCGCGACGGATTCCTGCAGGCGATGGACGTGTCGTGCCATTCCTTCATCCGCATGGCCAAACTGGCCGAGCCGCTGATGCGCGATGGCGGCACGCTGATGACGGTCAGCTTCTACGGCGCGGAGAAAGCGGTCGAGAATTACAATTTGATGGGCCCGGTCAAAGCCGCATTGGAGGCAAGCGTGCGCGCCATCGCGGCGGAGCTGGGGCCGAAGAACATTCGTGCGCATGCGATTTCCCCGGGGCCGCTGCTGACGCGCGCCGCGTCGGGCATCGATCGCTTCGACGAATTGGTCGAGCGCGCCAAGGAACGCAGCCCCGGACGGCGCCTGGTGACGATCGCGGAAATCGGCGCGCTTGCCGCGTTCCTCGCGACCGACGCGGCCGCGGGCATGACCGGCGGTGTGCATTACGTCGACGCCGGGTACAATATCGTCGGATGACCGATCTCCTGGTTCGCAACGGGCGCTTGCGCGTCTCCGATCTCGATCTTCGCTGCGTCGTCGGGCGCGGTGGCATCGTCGCGGCCGATGCGAAGCGCGAAGGCGACGGCGCCACGCCGGCCGGGCGGCATTTGCTGCGCTTCGCGTTTTTCCGCGCCGATCGCGTGACGGCCGTTTCGCCGCTGCCGTTCCAGGCGATCGAGCCCGATATGTGGTGGGACGACGATCCCGCCTCGCCCGCCTACAACACGCTGCGCCGTTCGGCCCCCGTCGAACACCCGGAGCGTCTATGGCGCGACGACACCGTCTATGACTGGATCGTGCCGCTGGGCTGGAACGACGCGCCGCCCGTTCCGGGCTTGGGCTCGGCGATTTTCCTGCATGTCGCGCGTCCCGATTGGACGCCGACCGCCGGCTGCGTCGCGGTGGCGCATGACGACTGGCCCCGCTTGCTGCCGCATTTGCGGCCGGGCGGTGCGATGGATATCAGGCCGGGCTGATCGGCGCGGGCGCCGTGTGATCGAAGCGCGGCGCTTCGGGGGGCGCCCCATCCAAGCGCAACGCCGCGCGGCGGAATTCACGCGGGCCCAAGCCGGTCATGCGTTTCACGTAGCGCGCGAAACGCTCGGGCGAGCCGAGCCCCGCTTCGCGCGCGATTCGCGCGACCGGACGGCCGCCGCGCGTCAACGCATCCAGCGCCGATTCGATCGCATGCGCGTCGATATACATTTGCGGCGTCAGGCCGGTGCATTCGCGGAACAGCTGGAAAAAGCGCGAACGCGACAGATCGGACGCGGTGATCAGATCGTCGACCGAGGGCGGCTTGGCGGGGTCGAGGCCGATCGTCTGGATCGCGCGCCGGATGCGATAATCGAAGGCCGGGCCCGACGTTTCGACCGGCCCCGCATAGATATCGAGCGCTTCCTGCGCATAGGTCTCGGCCGCGGCGGTCAGGTCCATATCCGTCGCCGCCGGATCGCGCAGCTGCGCCAACAGCGCGTCCAGGCGCTGGCGGAACGACGGCGTTTGCGGCACCAGCGTCGCGGGGAAGGGGCGCGAGGCTTGAACGCCGCGTTTGCCCGAAATATGCGGCGCGACCCAATCGGGTCCCAACAGCGCCACGAGCATGGCGCTACGGGGACCTGCGTCGAGGCGCGCATGTTCCGTCATCGGATTGACGAGCAGCGCATGATCGGCGTCGAGCGTGACTTCGTTGCCCGCGACGGCGAACCGGCACGAGATCGGCGCAAGCGGCACGAGGATCGCCGCCTGCAACAAAGCGCGCGGCTCGTCGGGGCCGGTAAGCTCGCCCGACAAAATGCGCAACTTGGGAAGAAACAATATACGAGTTGCACTCTGCATCGTTTCACCGATTTTCAATTTTTGAACTGGGACGGCCCGAGATCTTGCGCAGAGATAAGAATCGGTAACTCGGATTCGCACGCGCGGCGAGGCTCGAAAATCTACCCTCGAATGAGTGTAGAAATCGGCGATACACCGTATCGAGTACAAATTAGCGAGCCCGAATGGTGCTTTATCCCGCTGATGCGACGCAATTTCATATCTAGGCCAAGTTGTTGCGCTGCAACGCATACAATATTTTCGGACTGACCATCGAATCGTTACTCCTGGTTTTACGCAGCATTAATTCGACGCGCGCAGTTTCGGAGCGCATTCTTAAATCGGCATGAAGCCGACGCAAAACGCAGGAGCCCCCCAAAATGCGCGCGCTTTCACCTTTCGGCCGCTTCTCGCTAATCGGCCAGCTCTTCGCGGCATTCGGCTTGGTTGCGATCCTGCTGGGCGGCACCGCGGCCTACGCGGTGCGATCGCTGATCGACACGAAGGCATCGTCGGATCGCGCGGCGGAATTCGCGGATATCGCCAGCCATGTCCGCGGGCTCGATCTCAGCCTCACCCAACTCAGCAGCGCGCTGAACGTCTGGCTGCAAATGCCCGGCGACGCGCCCGCCGCGGAAGTCGATAAGACGGTCGCATTCTCGCGCAGCGAGTTGAAGGACGTGCTGGAGCGGGATCTAGACGCCGAGAAGCGCGCCGCCGCCGCCGAGCTGGCGAAGCTCTACGACAGATACGCCGTCGCCGGCTGGAAGGATTTGCGCGATTCCGATGCGCGAATTCGCGCGACGCTCGCCGAACTCGACCGGACCGGGCCGCCCAATCGCACGGCGATCCAAAACCAGCGCGACGCCGTCGCGCGGCAAGGTTTGGCCGACATGGCCGTCCAGCTCAATCTCGCCGCCGAGCATTACATGCTGGGCCGCGTGCGCGCGATGCGCTTTCGCGCCAGCCGCGCCGATGCGGATATCGACGGCGCGAATCGCGCCTTCGCCGACGCGCTGACATCGCTCGGAAACGCCCGCGCCATGCCCGGCGCGCCGGCCGCACTCGCCGATTCAGTCCGCGCGGTCGAGAAATATCGCGACGATTACGCGCGCTATCGCGCCGACGTCAAAGCGCTCTGGGAACGCCGTGCCGCCATCGGCGCCGACGGCGACAAGATGACCGAGATCGCCGGCAAGCTGACCGAGCGCGCCGAATCCGAGGAGAGCACAGCCCTCGCCGCCGCCGACGCCGAACTCGTCGCGCGCCAGCGCATGATGGCGATCATCGGCGCGGGTGCGGCATTGCTCGCTTTGCTGATCGCTTGGGGCTTCGCCGCGAGCCTCAAAGGCCCGCTCGCCCGTCTCGTCGACGCCGCCAAGCGCTTGGCCGACGGCGACGACACCGTCGCCATCGCCGCCGACGGCCGCAAGGACGAGATCGGATCGCTGCAAGCGGCGATGGCCAAGCTTTGCGTCGCGGTGGGCGAAGCGTTCCGCTTGAAGCAGATGGTCGAGGGCATGCCGCTCGCCATCATGACCGCCGATCCCAAGAACGAGTACAAAGTGAACTACGCCAACAAGGCGACGATCGATTCCCTGCGGCCGTTCGAATCGCTGATCCGCATGAAGGCGGAGGATATCGTCGGCACGTCGATCGACCATTTCCACCGCGATCCGTCGCATCAGCGCGGCATGTTGTCGAACCCCGCCAATTTGCCCCATCGCGCCAAGATCAAGCTCGGCACCGAGACGCTCGATCTGCGCGCATCGGCGATGTACGACCGTGCGGGCGCCTATATCGGCCCGATGCTGAGCTGGAGCGTGGTGACGAAGCAGGTGACGCTCGCCGACGATTTCGAGACCAACGTGAAGGGTGCGGTCGAGATCGTGGCGAGTGCGGCGGCCCAACTCGAAAGCACCGCCAAGCAGCTCGGCGGCTCGGCCGAGGAAACGACGCGCCAATCCTCGGCCGTCGCCGCCGCCTCCGAACAGGCGGCCGTCAATATCCAGACCGTCGCCTCGGCGGCCGAAGAACTCTCCGCCTCGATCGGCGAAATCTCGCGCCAGGTCTCGGAATCCGCGACCATCGCGCGCGACGCGGTCAATCAAGCCAAGGCGACCGATCATCAGGTCGAAGCCTTGAGCGTGGCGGCCGGCAAGATCGGCGAAGTCGTGCGCCTGATCAGCGAGATCGCGAGCCAGACCAATCTTCTGGCGCTCAACGCCACGATCGAGGCGGCGCGCGCGGGCGAAGCGGGCAAGGGTTTCGCGGTCGTCGCGTCGGAGGTCAAAAACCTCGCGACCCAAACCGCGAAGGCGACCGAGGAGATCGGCGGCCAGATCACCGCGATCCAGACCGCGACCGGCGGTGCTGTCGCGGCGATCCGCTCGATCGGCGACACGATCCAGCGCATCGACCAGATCGCGGGCTCGATCGCCGCGGCGGTGGAGGAACAATCCGCGTCGACCGCCGAGATCGCGCGCAACGTGCAGCAGGCCTCGGCGGGCACGGCGGAAGTCTCGTCGAATATCGTGACGGTGACCGATGCCGCGCGCCAGACCGGCACATCGGCGAACGAGATGCTGGAATCCGCCGGGCAGCTCGGCCACGAATCGGCGCGGCTGCGCGATCAAGTCGATCGCTTCCTGCGCGAGGTGCGTGCGGCTTAGGCTTTGCGCGCGAGGGCGGCGAGCTTCTCGCCGTCCAATCGCATCGTGAACCAGCCGTCCTTACGCCGCGCGCCGAGCGATTCGTAGAAGGCGATCGACGGCGCGTTCCAATCCAGCACCGACCATTCGTAGCGGCCGTAGCCGCGCGCGGCGCAGAGTTTCGCGCCATGCGCGATCAGCGCCTTGCCAATGCCCAAGCCCCGCAGGTCGGGATAGACGAACAGATCTTCGAGCCACAAACCCGGCTTCGCCAGAAAGGTGGAGAAGGTTTTGTGGAACAGCGCGAAACCCGCAACGCGGCCGGTATCGAGTTCGGCCAGCACGCATTCGCAGGAAGGTTCGGCGCCGAACAACGCGTCGCGCATCGCTTCGGGCGTCGCCACGCAACGGTCGCGCATCTTCTCGTATTCCGCGAGCGCTTCGATCAGCGCGACGATCGTCGCCTCGTCGCCCGGCGCGGCATCGCGCAGTTTGAAGCTCATGCGCGCACCCGCTTCATGATCACCATCATGATCGCGGTCATCACTTCCTCGTTCGCTTGGTCGAGGGCCGCCAAGCGGAACTTCGCCACACCGCGATCGGGCTTCGATTGCGACGGCCGCAGCTCGATCACTTCGGCGACCGCCCGGATCGTGTCGCCGGGCCGCACCGGCTTCGTCCAGCGCAATTCGTCCATGCCCGGTCCGCCCAACGAAGCGCCGCGCAGGAAGCCGGTCTGATAAAGCATGCGGAACGCGACGTTCAGCGTGTGGAAGCCCGACGCGATCAAGCCGCCGAAATGCGACTCCTTGGCCGCGTCGATATCGATATGGAAGGGCTGCGGATCGAATTGGAAGGCGAAGTCGATGATCGCCGCTTCGGTGAAGCGATAGCCCGCACTTTCAAAGCGCTGACCGAGCGTCAGCTCGTCGAAATAGTAATCCATGCGCGGCGGCGTCGAAGTCACTTCACCGCCCCCGCGATCGCCTTGCCCAGATCGACCGTCGTCGCCTTGCCGCCCAGGTCGGGCGTGCGGCAACCGCCGCCCAAGGCTTCGTCGATCGCCGTTTCGATCGCGCGCGCAGCATCCGAATGCCCGAGATGATCAAGCATCATCGCCGCCGACCAGATCGTGCCGACCGGATTGGCGATGCCCTTGCCCGCGATATCGGGCGCGGAACCATGCACCGGCTCGAACAGCGAGGGGAATTCGCGCTCCGGATTGATATTCGCCGATGGCGCCACGCCGATCCCCGAAGCGATGGCGGGGCCGAGATCGGAGAGGATATCGCCGAACAGGTTCGATGCGACGACCACGTCGAACCAATCGGGGTGGCGCACGAAATGCGAAGTCAGAATGTCGATATGATACTGGTCGGTCTTCACGTCCGGATAGCGCTTGCCCATTTCGGCGAAGCGCTCGTCCCAGAACGGCATCGTATGCACGATACCGTTGGATTTCGTCGCCGAGGTCACGTGTTTGCGGCGCTTGGCCGCCATATCGAAGGCGTATTTCAGGATGCGATCGACGCCCTTGCGCGTGAACACCGCTTCCTGGATGCAGATTTCGTCGGCCGTGCCCTTGCCCGAACGGCCGCCGATTTCCGAATACTCGCCTTCGGTGTTTTCGCGCACCACGACGAAATCGATGTCCTTCGCGTCACGCCCCACCAGCGGGCTTTGCGTGCCGGCCAGCAAGCGGATCGGGCGGACATTGGCGTAGAGATTGAAGCCGCGCCGGATCGGGATCAGCAGGCCCCACAGCGACACGTGATCGGGCACGCCGGGAAATCCGACGGCGCCGAGGAACACCGCATCGAACGGGCGCAATTGGTCCAGGCCGTCATCCGGCATCATCTTGCCGGTCTTGGCGTAAACCTCGCAGCTCCAATCGAAATGCGTGTAGGAAAGCTCGATCCCGTAACGCGCGGCCGCGGCATCCAGCACGCGCAGGCCTTCGGGGATCACTTCGGTGCCGATCCCGTCGCCCGCGATCACCGCGATCTTGTGCTTCTTCGCCGCCATTGCATCGCCTCCCGCAAATGAGGCGGCGAGAATAGCGCGTTACGCCGCCCCCGCCACCGGATTTGCACCGTCGGCGCGCGCGGCTTCCCAACCGATCATCGCGAGTTTGCGCGGCCGCCCCCAATGGTAATGGCTGATGGCGCCCGATTTGCGGATCACGCGATGGCACGGCACCAGGAACGAGATCGGGTTGGCGCCGACGGCCGAGCCCACGGCGCGGCTGGCGGTCGGCTTGCCGATCTTGGCGGCGATGTCGTCGTAAGCGACCAGCGCCCCCGACGGAATGGCGAGTAGCGCCTTCCACACCTGCACCTGGAAGGGCGAGCCGCAGAGCAGCAGCTTGAGTTCGCCCTTGTCCGCGCGCGCATCGAAGATCCGGGCGGCAAGATCGCGCACTTGGGCGGGATCCTCGTGCAGCGTCGCCCCGGGAAAACGGCGGCGCATATCGTCGAACGCGTCGCGCTTGGCCTGTTCGCCCTCGCCCATCGCGAAGGCGAGGCCGCAAATCCCGCGCGGCGTGGTCATCGCCAGCACCGGGCCGAAGGGCGAGTCCGCCCAGCCCCAGGCGATCGCCAAGCCTTCGCCGCCGCGCTTGAATTCGCCGGGTGTGACCGCCTCATGCGTCACGAACAGATCGTGCAAGCGGCCAGGGCCGGACAAGCCCGCCTCATAGGCTGCGTCGAGCACCGATCCCGCTTGGGCGAGACACGCCTTGGCACGATCGAGGCCGAGATATTCCTGAAACTTCTTCGGGCTGACGCCGACCCAGCGCGTGAACAGGCGCTGGAAATGGAACGGCGACAGGCCGACATGGGCGGCGACCGCGTCCAATTCGGGCCGGTCGTCGAGGCTCGCCTCCAAAAAGGCGAGGGCTTTTTCGATGCGCGCGTAATCGTCCATGGCGGGAAATCTAGGCCCGTGCGCGGCCGACCTCCACCCGGAACTTGCTAGACCAAAAAGACGGGGATGATCGAGGCCGCCAGGGCCGCCGCCATGATCCAGTTGAACCAGCGCAAAGCACGCTCGGTCTTCAGCAAACGGCCGATCGCCACGCCGAAGCCGCACCACAGCGTGTTCGACACGATGGTGGCGCCGACATAAACCAGCGCCACCCGCGCCGCTTCGCCGAACGCGTCGGCGGCGGGATCGGTATAGGCCGACAATGCGCCCACCGCGTTGATCCAGCCCTTGACGTTCACCCATTGGAACGCGACGGCCTGCAAAAATGTGATGGGCTTCGCCGTTTCGCGGCCCGCCGCACGGCCGGCATTGGCGATCTTCCAGGCGAGGAACAGGAGATACGCGGCACCGATATATTTCAGCGCGATATGCAGCCACGGAAACGTCTGGAACACGGTGCCGAGACCCAGGCCGATCGCCAGCACCATCGCCGGAAACCCGACATTGATGCCCAGCATATGCGGGATCGACCGGCGGAAACCGAAATTGGCGCCGGCGGCCGTCAACATCGCGTTGTTGGGACCGGGCGTGCAACTGACGATCAGCGCGAAGCCGATCAGGGCCCAAAAAAGCGTTTCGTTCATGCGCCGGAACCGTAGGGATTCAACAACCGGCGTTCCATGACACGCTCGGGATTCGTCAGCGGCTCGAACCCGAATTGCTGGTAAAGCCCGTGCGCGTCAGCGGTCACCAGCATCCAGCGCCGGAAGCCCTGCAATTCGGGATGTTCCATGATCGCGGTCATCAGGAATTTCGACAGGCCTTTGCCGCGATGGGCGGTATCGACGAACACGTCGCCGATATAGCCGAACGTGGCGAAGTCGGAAATGACCCGCGCGAAACCGACCTGCACGCCATCGGGCGCGTAGATGCCGAAGGGCCGCGCCCCATCGACGCTGCGCTTGAACAACGCGAACGGGATGCCGCGCGCCCAATAGCCTTCTTCGTCGATCCAGCGATGGACGCGCGCAAGGTCGATCCGCGCGCGATCGTCGTCGATTTCGTAGCGATCGTCGCGAACGCGTTTCACGCCGGCACCTTGATCGTGCCGGACATATAGAGCTTCGCCGTGCCCGCCATATAGACGCGCTCGCCCGCATCCTCGCACCACAGCGTGCCGCCGCGCGCGGAGACTTGGCGGGCATGCAGCTTCTTCTTGCCAAGAACCTGTGCCCAATAGGGGATCAGCGTCGAATGCGCCGAGCCGGTGACCGGGTCTTCGTCGATCCCGGCGAAGGGCGCGAAATAGCGCGAGACGAAGTCGCAATCCGTGCCCGGTGCCGTCACCATCGCGTTGCCTTTGGGCGTGGCTTTGAGCTTGCCCATATCGGGTTTCAGGCTTTCGACTTCCGCCGCCGTCTCGAACAGCGCGAGATAGCGATAGGCCGACCGCTTGACCCAGACGGGATTGGCGCCGAGCGCTTCGGCCACCGCTTCGTAATCCGCCGCGACGTCGTCGACAATGTCGCGCGCGGGAAAATCGAGCGTGAACAACTCGCCCGCCTTGGTCACTTGCAGCACGCCCGATTTGGTGTTGAAGCGCATGGCGCTGCGCCCCTTCTCCAAAATCGTCGCGATGACGAAGGCCGAGGCGAGTGTGGCGTGCCCGCACAGCGGCACTTCCCAAACCGGCGTGAACCAGCGCAGGCCGAAATCGGGGCCTTCGGGCACGAAGAACGCGGTCTCGGAAAGATTGTTCTCCGCCGCGATGGTTTGCATCGTCGCGTCGGGCAGCCATGTTTTCAACGGCACGACGGCGGCGGGATTGCCCGCGAACAGACGGTCGGCGAAAGCGTCGACCTGATAGATCGGCAGTTCCAATTCGCTCATGGCTTGAAGCCCCCTTGCGCCAGACGCGATTCCAGGCGCGCGCGGATCGCGGGCCATTCGTCGGGAATGATCGAGAACCACACCGAATGGCGCAGGCGCCCGCCTTCCATCAGCATGTGATTGCGGAAGGTGCCTTCCTCGACGGCGCCCAGCCGCGTCAATGCCGTGCGCGACTGCACGTTCAGCGAATCGGTCTTGAACTCGACGCGATTCGCTTTCCACGTCTCGAAAGCGTGGCGCAGCATCAGGATCTTCGCTTCGGTGTTGACGGGCGAGCGCTGGAAATCGCGCCCGACATAGGTGAAGCCGATCTCCGCCACCTTGTCGTGGGTGCGGATATTGGCGAAGCGCGAACCGCCGACGATGCGTCCCGTCGCGATGTCGATCGTCGTGAACGGCAAGGCCGTGCCTGCATCGCGCATCTTCAGCGCGTCGGCGATCATGCCGTGCACGTCGTCGATCGAGCGGAACGGCTTGGGGAAATACTGCGTCAACGACGCATCGACGACCGACGCGATGCCGTCGGCATGCGCCATCTCCAACGGAACGAGACGCACATATCTGCCTTCGAGCGTGACCGTTTCGACTTTCATCCTTGCTTCTCCGGTAATCCGTAGCGGCGCATGAACTCCGCGTTCTCGCCGTCGATCGCCGCGAGCACGCCGTCGCGATCCGCGCGCGCGCGGTTCTGCGACAATTTGAGTTTGGTTTCGACGCGGGTCATCGGGATTTCGAAACCGGCGATCCCGCCCAGCATCTTGTCGATGAAAATCTCGGGCTGGGCGTCGAAGCGCCACTCGCCCTTCTCGTAGCGCGCAGCGAGGCGCGAAACCAGATCGCGCAGTTTCGCCTTGTCGTTCGTGGCGCGCGGCACGCCATAGACATGCACCGCCCCGTAATTCCAGGTTGGCACCGTGCCGCTTTTCGCCTGATACCAAGTCGGCGAGACGTAGAAATGGGGCGCATGGAAAATCGCCAGCACTTCCGTACCGGTCTTCGCCGCATCGAACAGCAGATCGGCCAGCGGACTGGGTCCCGCCAAATGCCCGAGCAGCGTATCGCCGTCGCGCAGCAGCGGCAGATGCGCTGCGACCATGCCGCCCGCCCCGGTGGCGATCACGGTCGCGAAAGGATAGGCGTCGATCAATTCGCGCGCTTGCGCGTCGGTTCCGGCGAAGGCGGCGGGCACATACATGGCGATTACACTCCCCACGCGAACAAGGCTGCGGCGGCGACGCAAAGAATCGCGACCAGCGGGCGCAATTCACGATAGACGGCGCCCGCATCGCCCGCGAGGCCGGCAAGGCCGGCCACGAGCGTCACGCGCGCGGGCGAAAACGCGGTGAAGGCGGCGGCGATCGCCGCGTGCGCGCCGATCACGGTTACGGGATTGGCGCCCATCAACGGCAAGGTCAGCGGCAGATTGATGGCACTCGCCGCCAGCGTCGAACCGATCGTCGCCCCGCCCAGTATCGCCAGGATCGGCACCACCGCGATCGCCGCCGATCCCGCGACGCCGGTGAAGGAAGCGACCAGTGTCGCCGCGAAACCGCCTTGGGCCAACGCCTCGCCGAACAGCACGAAGGCGAAACCCGCGAAGATCGGCCGCGCGCTTTGCGACCACGCGGCGGCGAGCGGCAGGTTCCCGCCGCGCGATGCCAGCAAGGCGACGACGAGCAGCCAGAAGCTCGCGTGATGGAATGGCGCGAAGGCCGGCAGGTTCGACGCGGTCGGGAACGCGACGGCCTTGGTGAACGTGCCGATTTCCGGCACCAAACGCGATCCGGCAAGCGCCAGCGTCAGCGCCACATAAGGCCAATTCGCGCCGATCACGCGCAGCGCCTGGGCGGGCGTGGGGCGTTCGTCCCATAGCAGCCGCGCCCCGGCGACGAGACCGGTCGCGACGATTCCCGTCGCGTCGGGTGTCGCGCGCGCACCGACGAAATCGAGCACGAGCCAAAGCACGGCGAGCCAGGCGGCGTCGCCGGCGCGTTGCGCCCACGAAACGCCGAGATCGCGAACCAGCCACCAGAAGCAGATCAAAAACGGCGGCAGCATCCACGCGACGGCCGCGACCGCCGCCTGCCCCACCGCGATCGCGGTGACGTTCGCGATATCCGCACTGCCCATCACGCCGATCGCCAAAGCGCCCCACGGCACCAGGCATTGGGTCAGCATCGCCAAAGCGGCGGCGTTGGCGGCTTTACGATGCGCGGCGAAGATGAACGGCAACGCGAACATCGCGCCGATGCCGAATCCGACCGCGCATTCGAAGAACGGGCCGACCAGAAAACACGCGACGAACAGGCGGCGATGGGCCTGCGCCGCATCGCGTGGTGCGGCCGCCGTCACGCGCGGGTTGGCGACCTCGCGCAGCAACACACCCGCGAACAGCACGGCCGCCATGGGGGCCGCGATCCAGAAGGCGCGCGGCAACACCCCGGCGGGAAATCCCGCCAGCAGCAACGCCGCGAGCGCGCCCGCACAGGCGGCGGGTGCGAGGAAGTTCACCCCGCGCCATGCCGCCAGCGCGAACACCAGAATGGGAACGAGGGCCAACGTCGCCGACATGGCCCCCGCCCGGCTCAGTTCATCCAGAAAGGTTTGTCGGACTCGCGAATGACGTCGCCGACCGTCAGCCCCATGTCTTTTCGCAGATGCTCCGAAAGTTCGGCCATCTGGGTGCGCATGCGCGCACGGGCCTGCCAGTTCAGCAGGGTTTCGACCGCGAGCAGAAGGACGCGGTCGACCGCGCGCATGGCTTCCAACGTCGCGAAAACGGTCGCGCGAGCAATCTGCTCGAGCGGGCCGGTCCGGGCTATTGTATCCATGCAATCCTCCATTTGTCCGCAAAACATCCCGAATGAATGTCTCGCTTTGTCACGATCTCATTGACACAATACGGGGTCAATAATTACATTGTCTCTATGACAACTTGGCAGCCCGAGATCGAAACCCGCCCCGGCCCGCGCTATATCGCGATCGCCGATTCCCTTGCCGCCGATATCTCGGCGGGGCGGCTGAAGCCGGGCGATCGCCTGCCCACCCATCGCGATCTCGCGTGGAAACTGCACCTCACCGTCGGCACGATCACCCGCGCCTATGCCGAGGCCGAACGGCGCGGCCTGATCGCCGGCGAAGTCGGGCGCGGCACTTATATTCGCGACCGCTTGGGCGACGCGCCGCCGCCCTTGATGCCCACGCCGCCGACGACCGACGATTACGTCGATCTCTCGCGCAATCTGCCCAGCGCTTCGGGCCCCGCCGCCGCGATGGTCGCGAAGCACCTCGCCGACATCGCGCAAGGTGATATCCAGCCGCTGCTCGGCTACACGTCGAACCAAGGCCTGCCCGCGCACCGCGAGGCGGGGGCCGAATGGTTGCGCCGGCGGGGCGTCAACGCCGATCCGGCGCGCGTCGCCGTCACCTCGGGCGCCCAAAACGCGATGATGCTGGCGATCGCCGCGTTGTGCCGCCCGGGCGACGTGGTGCTGGTCGAAGCGTTGACCTTCTACGGCATCAAATCGATCGCGAATCTTTTGGGCGTGCGCCCCATCGGCATCGAGATGGACGATGACGGGCTATTGCCCGACGCGCTGGAAGCCGCGTGCCGCCAGCACGCGCCCAAGGCGCTTTACGCGCTGCCGACCTTCCAAAACCCGACCACGACGATCATGCCGCTGGAACGGCGCAAAGCGATCGTCGAAATTTGCCGCCGCCATGGCGTGACGATCATCGAAGACGACATCTATGGCAGCTTCGATCCCGCCTCGACGCCCTTGGCCGTACTCGCCCCCGACATCACGGTGTTTCTGACCAGCCTGTCGAAAACGGTCGCCCCCGGTTTGCGCTTAGGCTACCTCCACGGCTCCGATGCGATCATCCAGCGCGCGACGGCGGCGATCCGTGCGGCCACGTTCATGACCACGCCGATGGTCGCGGAGATCGCGACGCGCCTGATCCGCTCGGGCGATGCCGACAAAGCGGCGGCGTATCAAACCGAGCTCGCCGAACGGCGCCAGAAACTCGCCGCGCAGATCCTGCACGGCTACGAATTCCGCAGCCATCCGCGCGCCTTCCATATCTGGCTGAAAATGCCCGAGCCGTGGCGACGCGAGGAATTCACCGAAACCGCGCGCCGGCGCGGCGTGGGTGTCGCCCCCGCCAACGCCTTCGCCGTGGGCCGCGCCCCCGTGCCGCATGCCGTGCGCATCGCGCTGACCCAGCCCGATCACGATTCCGATTTGGAGCGCGCCCTCTCCACCCTCGCCGAAATCCTGCAGGATTCGCCCGAGGGCGCGCTGCCCATGGTCTAAGGGCTACTGCGCGACCTTCTTGTTGACGAAGTCGAGCCGGTACGCCGCGCGCCAGTTCAAATCCTTGGCGTAGACACCCGCGTCGGACATCACGTCGAAGATGCGCTTCCAGCGTTCGTCGGTCATCGCGCCGATGCCCAGCGTCGCCGCGTCGCCGCCGGTGACGAGTTCGTATTTCTTCATCTGCGCGACCTTGAAAGCCGACAGCTCCAGCGATTGTTCGGCCATCGCGCCCTTGATCGCTTCGAAGGCGGGCTTGGGATCGCCGGTCATGCAGCTCGCGTAGCCTTTGATCGTCGCGTCGACGAAACGCTGCGCCACTTGCGGACGCGCGGCGATTTCCGATTCCACGCCGAAGATCGTCGTCTGGTAATCGGGATAGCCGTAATCGGCGAGCAGCAGCGTGACCGGCGGCTTGCCCAAGGCCTGGCCCAGGAAAAACGCGTCTTCGGTGACGAAGCCTTGCTGCACCGAGCTTGGGTCCGCCACGAAGGTCGACGGGTTGTAGACATAAGGGCGCAATTGCGAATCCTCGAAACCATGCGCGGCCTTCAGCCACGCCCAGAACGTCGTACGCGAGAAATTGGCGACGGCGACGCGCCGGGTTTTGAGGTCTTCGAGCTTCGTGATTCCTTGATCGGGGTGCGCCACCAAAGTCTGCGGGCTTTTCTGGAACATCGACGCGATGGTGACACCCGGCACGTTGTTGACGCGCATATTGAGCGTCGTTAGCGCCGAACCCATCGCGTAGTGATAACGGCCCGCCGCGACGAGCTGCGCGACATTGACGCCCGGCCCGCCTTGGACGAGTTCGACGTCGAGCCCGGCGGCGGCGTAGATCCCCGTCGCTTGGGCCTGGAAGAAGCCGCAATGCTCGGCCTGCGGCAACCATGACAGGCCGAAGACGACCTTATCGCGTGTTTGCGCCTGCGCAGCCGAAACCGCGACAATCGCCGCAACCAATCCACCGGCCAATCGGGAAATCTTCCACGCCATCGCACCCGTTCCTTTCGTTTAAGCGGCGATGGCACGCGGCTTGCTGCCGCTTTCCTCGCCTTTCCCGGAGGAACAGCAACGCCCATGCCAGCGATCCCCGTCATCGATATGAGCGCGCTCGGCGGCGGCGACGGCACGTCGCGCCGCGATCTCGCGCGCCAATTCGGGCATACATTCGAGCGGTTTGGCTTCGCGACCATCGTCGGCCATGGCGTGGATACGGCCGTCACCGCGCGCGCCTATGAACTCGCCAACCGGTTCTTCGATCTGCCGCTCGACGAAAAAATGCGCAGCGCCCTGCCCGACCGGGTCAAGAATCGCGGCTATGTGCCGGCGGGCGTGGAAAGCGTGGCGCTGACAAGGGGCGACGACCGGCCGCCCGATCTGGTCGAAGCGCTGGTTTTCTACGCAATGCACATGGAACCGCCGGATTTGCGGCCCGGGACAAGCGCGGCTACCGGCAATTTGATCCCCGCGAAGCCGCCCGAATTGGCGGCGGCGCTGCGCGATTATTTCGTCGCGGTGCGCAATCTATCCGGCGATCTCATGCGCCTCTCAGCCCTCGCCCTCGATCTGCCCGAAGATTTCTTCGCGCCCTATATCGACAAGCGCAAAGGCGTCCTGCGACTCGCGTACTACCCGGAGCAAAAGGACGCGCCCGAACCCGGCCAATTGCGCTACGGCGCGCATTCCGACTATGGCGGGTTCACGATCTTGCGCCAGGATTCCGCCCCCGGCGGTTTGCAGGTCGAACTCGACGGGCAATGGATCGACGTGTTGCCGCACCCCGGCGCCTTCACGATCAATATCGGCGATCTGATCGCGCGCTGGACCAACGATCGCTGGCGCTCGACCTTGCATCGCGTGGTCAATCCGCCACGCGACGGCGCGATCGCCACGCGACGTCTGTCGCTGGTGTTCTTCTCGGGGCCCAACGACGACGCGTTGATCGAATGCCTGCCGACCTGCCAATCGGCGGCGAACCCGGCGAAATACGGGCCGGTGAACGCGCGGCAATACATTCTGTCGAAGCTCGACCGCTCGATGCCGGCGGAACTGGAGACGCGTTAAAGCCCGAGATAGGCTTTGCGCACGCGGTCGTCGGCGAGCAATTCTTGGCCCGTGCCCGACAGCACGATGCGGCCGTTTTCCAGCACATAGGCGTGGTGCGCGAGTTTCAGCGACACCGCGACGTTCTGCTCGACCAGCACGCAGGTCAAACCGCCGGCGGCGAGATCGCGGATCACGCGCAGCACATCCTGCGTCACCGTCGGCGACAGGCCCAGCGACGGCTCGTCGAACATCACGAGCTCGGGATTGCCCATCAGGCAGCGCGCGATCGCCAGCATTTGCTGCTCGCCGCCCGACAACGTGCCCGCCGCTTGGCCGTAGCGTTCCTTCAATTTCGGGAACATCGCCAGGCCATGTTCGAGATTGCGCGCGCGATGCGCCTTGGCGCGCGGCAGCATCGCGCCCATTTCGAGATTCTCGCGCACGCTCAAGCTCGGAAACACTTGGCGGCCTTCGGCGACCTGGCCGATCCCGAGATCGCAGACGCGATGGCTGGGCCAGCCGGCGATATTCTCGCCCTTGAATTCGATGACCCCTTTGCGCGGGGTGAACATGCCCGCGATGGTGCGGATTAGCGATGTCTTGCCCGCGCCATTGGCGCCGACGATGGCGACGATGCCGCCTTGCGCCACGTCCAGCGACACGCCGTCCAGCGCTTGCGCGTCGCCATGGAACACGTCGAGGTCGCGGACGGACAGCATCAGCCCAACGCCTCCGCGCCCAGATAGGAATCGAGCACGCGCTTATCGCGCACGATGTCGGCAGGCGCACCCTCGACCAGCTTGGCGCCGTGATGCAGCACGAGGATGCGTTCGGCGAGCGCCATCACCGCGCGCATGACATGTTCGATCAGCAGGATCGTCACGCCGGTTTCGCGCGCCAGCTCGCGGAAGATCGCAACGAGGCGGTCGGTCTCGGTCGGGCGCAAGCCCGCCATCACCTCGTCGAGCAGCAGCAATTTGGGCTTCGTCGCCAAGGCGCGCGCGACTTCCAGCCGCTTGCGGTCGGGCAGCGTCAAGGCGCCCGCGCGCGCGTCGCGCTTGTCCCATAGATCCAGGCGCCGCAGGATTTCGCCCGCGTGTCCGGTGGCGGCGTCGGGATCGGCATCGCGCAGCAAAGCGCCGATCGTCGCGTTTTCCAGCGTGGTCAAACCCGGGAACGGCCGCACGATCTGGAAGGTGCGCGCGATCCCGCGTGTACAGATCCTCTCCGGCGCCAGGCCGTCGATCCGTGCACCCTCGAACTCGATCGTGCCGGCAGCGGGCGTGTAGACGCCGGCGATCAGGTTGAACAACGTGGTCTTGCCGGCCCCGTTCGGGCCGATCACCGCGTAGATCTGGCCCTTGGCGACGTCGAACGACACGTCATCGACGGCGACGAGGCCGCGAAAGCGCTGGGTGACGCCCTTCACGCTGAGGATGGGCTGCGTCATGCGAGCCCCAGCTTCTTCTTGAGCCACGGCCACACGCCCGAGGGCGCGGCGTAGATGATCGCCATCAATGCCACGCCGTAGAACACGGCCTTGGCGCCCGGCACGTTCACGCCCAAGCGCTCAGTGGCGCCGATCAAAGCTTCGCCCAGCGGTGTGAGGATGAAGGCGCCCAGGATCGGCCCGAACAGCGTGCCGAGCCCGCCGACGATGGGGCCGAGGATCAATTCGATCGAGCGCGAAATGTCGAAGACCTGCGCCGGGAACAGGTTGTTGTAATAGAAGGCGTAGAACACGCCGCCGATGCCGGTCATCGCCGAGGAGATCGCGACCGCGATCAGCTTGGCGCGGAACACGTCGATGCCCAGCGCCCGCGCGGCCTGTTCGTCCTCGCGGATCGCCAGCCATTGATGGCCGATGCGCGACCGGCGCAGCATGGCGCACAAAACGAACGCGCCCGCCATCAACGCCAAGCCCACATAATAGAACAGCAGCGGTCCGCCACGCAGATTCCACCACTCGCCCGCCGCATCGGCGCGCACCGGCAGGAAGAAGCCGCCCGCCTTGCCCGTCCATTCCATATGATCGAAGGCGATGCGCACGAATTCGGCGATCGCGATGGTCAGCATCGCGAAATAGACGCCTTCGATGCCGAAGCGAAAGCCGAGTGCCCCAATGACGAGGCCCAGCGCCACGCAGGCCGCAATCGCGGCGAGCACGCCCGCCCACGGGCCGATGCCGAACTTCACCCAGAGTGCGGCCGAGACATAGGCGCCGACGCCAACGTAAAGCGCGTGGCCCAGCGAGAGCTGGCCCGCGAAGCCCATCATCACGTTCCAGGCTTGGCCGACGAACGCGAAATAGAAGATCAGGATCAGCACCGATAGCAAATAGCGGTCGGCGAATAGGGGCGCCACCAGCAACGCGCCGAAGAACAGCGCCAAGGCCGCGCGTGCGCGCGGGTTCGTCGCGTTCCAGATGCGCGCCAACGCCTTCATTTGCGCTTCCCCAGCAGGCCTTGCGGGCGGAACAGCAGCACGGCGATGAGCAAGCCGAAGGAGAACATGCTTTTCATCGACGGCGCCAACAGGAAGCTCGCGAACGCTTCCGACACGCCGATGACGATGCCCGCGACCAAGGCACCGGCCATCGAGCCCATGCCGCCGACGATGACGATGGTGAAGGCCAACAATGTGAACGCCGGCGCCAACATCGGCGTGGCATCCGCCAGCACGACCATCAGCGCGCCGGCCGCGCCGACGCAGGCCATGCCGATGCCGAAGGTCAGCGCGTAGAGATGTTTGACGTCGAGCCCGACGACGGCGGCCCCGGTCAGATTATCGGCGCAAGCGCGGATCGCCGTACCCGTGCGCGAGAAGCGGAAAAACGCGAAGAGCAGCGCCGACACAACCAGCGACGCGGCCGCCGCATAGACGCGCACCTTGTCGATCAGCAGCGCGCCGATCTCGTAGGAGTCGAACGCGTAGGACAGATTCGCGTGGCGCAGATCGGGGCCGAAGATCATCAGCAAGCCGTTGACCATGACGATCGCGAGGCCGACCAGCAGGATGAATTGCTCGTGTTCCGGCCGCCCGACGAACGGATCGATCGCATGGCGTTGCAGAAGATAGCCGATGCCGAAGAACCCCGCGGCGATCGGCAGCATCGACAGCATCGGGTCGATGCCCGCCCAGGCGAAGAACACGAAGGCGAGATACATCGCCACGACCGCGAATTCGCCATGCGCGAAATTGACCAGCCGGATCACGCCGAAAATCACCGACAGGCCGAGCGCCATCAGCCCGTAGACCAAGCCGGTCAATAGGCCTTGCAGGGCGACATTGGCGTAGAAATCGAGGGGCATCGGGCGTGGGTTGGGACCAAAGAAAAACCCCTCCGCCGGGATCGGCGAAGGGGGTTTCCTTTACCCAAACCGCTGCGGCTTGGAAAGGGCGCTTACGTGCGGCCCTGCCAGCCCGGCATCGGCAACACCGGCGCGGCGGCCGAGGAATCGGCCGGCAGCACCACCGTCGGCGTGCGCTTGATATTTTGCACGGCCGCCGAACCGATATTCGGGTTCTGACCCTTCTCGTCGAACTTGATCGGGCCGCCGATCATCACGTGTTCGGCGATGTCGGTCGCCTTGATCGCCGCCATCAGCTGCGGGCCATTGGTCGTACCCGCGCGCTTGAACGCGTCGGCCGCGATCAGGATCGCTTCGAAGGTGAAGCCGGCGTTGAACGCGTCGGCCGCGAAGCGCGTGCCCGGATTCGCCGCGAGGAAGGCCGTCTCCAGCGCCGTGGTCATCGCCGAGCGCGGATTGACCCAGGGCAGATTGGAGATATGGAAATCCGCCAGCGGCCCGAGCGCTTGGTAGAATTCCTCGTCATACATGCCGGGCGAGCCGGGCGAGACGATGCCCATCGGCTCGAAACGTTGGCGCACCATGTCGCGCACCAGCTTCACCGCATCCGACGCGCGCGTCACGACCAGCACGAGGTCGGGACGCAAGGCGCGCAGGCGCGTGACTTCGACCGACAGATCCTGCGCGCGCGGATCGTAGGCGATGCTTTCAGCCAGCGTGAAGGGCAGATTGGCGCGCGGGAACAGCGCGTCCATCGCGCCGCGTTGGGCTTGGCCGAACGTGTCGTTGGCGTGCAGGAACACGGCCGTCTTGGGCGAAATCTTCGTGGCCGTGATCGTCTCGCCGATCAGGCGCAAGCCGTTGGTCACGAGCTGCGGGCCGGTCTGGAAGTTGCGCACCAGGAATTTGTAGCCCTGCTCGGTGATCGGCGGCGCCGCGGCGATGTTGATCACCAGCGGCACTTGGCGCTGTTCGGCGACCTGGGCGATGGCGAGCGTATGGCCGGAATCGAACGCGCCGACGAGGCAATGCACGCCGTCGTTGATCGCGCGTTCGGCTTGGGTGCGGGCGATATCGGCGTTCGACTCGGTGTCGATATGCACGAGTTCGACGCGATAGCCGAGATCGGACAGCACGCGCGGGGCGGCCAGCGCGCCGCGATGGCAGCTTTGCCCGGCCTGGGCGAAGAAGCCCGAGCGCGGCAGCAGCATGCCGATACGGATAACCGGCGCTTGCGCGCGCACGATGGCGGGTGCTGCGAGCAGGGCGGCACCGGCGGCCGAGCCGGCGAGAACGGCGCGGCGGCCGAGTTTTGTCGTCGTGGTCACGATGGGGCTTCCTCCGGACGGAATGTCGAATTGGCCGGAGTGAAGCGCGCCGCACGCGGCGGCGTCAAGACTTACCCCACCGCTTTGGGGACTTTGGCGTGCTTCAGCGCCGCCGCTTGGCGCTTGGCGAGGCGATCGACCGAGAAGCCGTCGATCAGGCCGTGGAACTCCCGGTACCAATTGATCTCGGCTTTGAGATGCATGAACACCGAGCCGAGGCCGATCGCCGCACGGTCCATCAGCACGAATTCGCGCGGCGGGGCCACGCCGCCCAATTCGCGCAGGCGCTTATGCACCTTCTCCGCCACTTCGCGGCCATAGACCGCCGAATTGGTTTCGGCGACCTGCTTGGCGCGGTCTTCGAGGATGGGCGCATAGACGAAGCGCGCCCAAGCGTTGAGGCACTCGATCATCTCCTTATTGAGATTCGCGAAGCCCCAGCTTTCATAGGCCGACACGGCCAACGCTTCGTCGCCGTCGCGGATGGCGCGATAGAGATCGATGACGGCGCCGACGAATTTCGCCGGGAAGATCCGGATGCAGCCGAAATCGAGCAGATTGACCGTGCCGTCGTCGCGCACCGCGTAGTTGCCGAGATGCGGATCGCCGTGGATCACGCCGCTTTCGTAGAACGGCACGTACCAGGCGCGGAACATCGCGCGCGCGACCTTGTTGCGGAAATCGGCGTCGCGTTCCGTGACCGTCAACAGCTTGGCGCCGTCGAGCCAGGTCATGGTCAGCAAGCGCCCGGTCGAAAGTTCCGCGACCGGTTCGGGCACATGCACCATATCTTCGTCGCGCAGGATATGGGCGTAGAGGCGCATATGCGCCGCCTCGCGGCCGTAATCGAGCTCTTCGCGCAGCCGTGCCGAAATCTCGGCGAAGATCTGTTCGGTGCGGATCGCGCGATCGTAACGCTCATAGACGCCGAAGGCGAGTTTGAGCTGCTTCAAATCCGCTTCGACCGCCGACGCCATATCGGGATATTGCAGCTTGCAGGCGACGATACGGCCGTCATGCAGCGTCGCGCGATGGACCTGACCCAGCGACGCGGCGGCCGTGGCGTCGCGCGGAAAATCGCGGAACTTCGTCTGCCAATCGGCACCCAGCTCCGCCGCCATGCGGCGCTTGACGAAGGGCCAGCCCATCGCCGGCGCGTCCGACTGGAGCTGCAACAGCTCCTGCACGTATTCCTCGGGCAGCGCGTCGGGCACCGTGGCGATCAACTGCGCCACTTTCATCAACGGGCCTTTCAGCCCGCCCAGCGCCGCGCGCAATTCGGAGGCGTGCTTGCCGCGATCCATCTCGACGCCCAGCACGCGCTCGGCGCCGAGGCGCACCGCGAGCCCGCCCATCGCCGAGCCCACCCGCGCATAGCGCGCGAGGCGCCCGCCCAGCGAGTTGGTTTCGCGGCTCAGGGCAGCGTTTCCAACTCGTCGATGAAGCCTTCGACGAGCGACAGGCCCTGGCGCCAGAACGCCGGATCGGCGGCGTTGAGACCGAAGGGTGCCAGCAATTCCTTATGCCGCTTGGTGCCGCCCGCGCGCAGCATGTCGAGATATTTCTCGGCGAAGCCGGCCGGCGCCTTGGCGTAAAGCGCGTAAAGCGAGTTCACCAAGCAATCGCCGAACGCGTAAGCGTAAACATAGAACGGCGTGTGCACGAAATGCGGGATATAGGTCCAGTACCACGCATATTCGGGATCGTAGCGGAAGGCCGGCCCGAGGCTTTCGACCTGCACTTCCATCCAGATTTCACCGATGCGCTGCGGCTCCAGCTCGCCCTGGCGGCGTTCGGCATGCAAGCGCCGCTCGAACTCGCAGAATGCGATCTGGCGCACGACGGTGTTGAGCATGTCTTCGACCTTGCCCGCGAGCATCGATTTGCGCCGCTTGGGGTCCTTGGCGTCGTCGAGCAGCTTGCGGAAGGTCAGCATCTCGCCGAACACCGACGCGGTTTCCGCGAGCGTCAACGGCGTGTCGGCCAGCAAATGCCCCTGCCCGGCCGCCAGCACTTGGTGCACGCCGTGGCCGAGCTCGTGCGCGAGCGTCATCACGTCGCGCGTCTTGCCCTGGAAATTGACCAGCAAATAAGGATGCGCCGACGGCACGGTCGGATGCGCGAAGGCGCCCGGCGCCTTGCCCGGCCTGACTCCTGCGTCGATCCAGGCGTTGTCGAAGAAGCGCTTGCCGACCTTCGCCATGTCGGGGCTGAACGCGGCATAGGCCGTGAGAACCGTGTCGCGCGCGGCGTTCCAATCGAAGTCGCGCTCGTCCGCACTGGGCAGCGGCGCGTTGCGATCCCAATAATCCAGCTTGTCGACGCCGAACCACTTGGCCTTCAGCGCGTAATAGCGGTGCGACAGCTTGGGATAGGATTGGCGCACCGCGCCGACCAGCGCGTCCACCACCTCGTCCTCGACGCGGTTGGCGAGATTGCGCGAGGAGATCGGGGCGGCGTAACGACGCCACTTGTCCTCGATCTCCTTATCCTTCGCCAGCGTGTTGGTGATCAGCGCGAACAAGCGCCCGTTGTCGCCCAGCGTCTTGCCAACGGCTTTCGCGGCTTCCTTGCGCACCTTGCCGTCGCGATCGGACAGAAGATGGAACGCCTCGGCCGAGGTCAGCGTTTTGCCGTTCACGTCGAAGCGCAAACCGGCCATCGTCTCGTCGAACAGCCGCGTCCACGCCGCACGGCCGGCGACGTATTTCTCGTGCAGCAGCTTTTCCATCTCGTCGCCCAGCTGGTGCGGCCGGAAGGCGCGCAGATCGCGCAGCCACGGCGCGTAACGCGCCAGTTCCGGCGCCTTCAGCTTGGCGGCGATATCGGCTTCGTCGAGCCGGTTGAGTTCCAGCGTGAAGAACAGCGTGCGGCTGGAGATGCCGTTCACCCGCTCCTGAACTGTCTGGTAGAATTTCGCGATCGCCGAATCCGCCTGGTTGCCCGCATAGGTCAGGTCGGCGAAGGACGTGATCCGCGACAGCGATTCTTCCAGCGCTTCGAACTCGGTGATCGCCTTGCCCAAGGCGGCCCCGGTCAAGCCCGCCAATTTTCCTTCGTAGCGCGCCTGGAACGCCTCGGAATCCTTCTCCGCCTTCGAAAACGCCTGCGCCAATTCGGGCGAATCCCGGCCCGGGAACAGGTCGCGCAAATCCCATTCGGGCAGTGCGGTTTTGGCGGCGGCGGAAGCGGTCATGGACGGGGTTCCTGAAATCGGGCCGATAAGCTATTTCATGGATATAAGCCGGTCGCAGCATCGAGAAAAGACCCGGCCGGCGAGGAAACCCCGAATGATCGCGCCCCCCACCGATTTCGACAAATGCCCCAGCTTGCTCAGGGCCTTTCTGGATCAGGCGAAGAAGCGCGCCGAAAAGCCGTTTCTGCTGGCCAAGAAGGACGGCGCTTGGCAAGCGCTGACTTGGGCCCAAGCCGAAACGCAAATCCGCGCTTTGGCCGCCGCGCTGGTGAAGCTGGGCGTCGGGCGCGGCGATCGCGTGGGCCTGATCGCCGAAAACCGGCCCGAATGGGTGATCGCCGATCTCGCCATCATGGCGGCGGGGGCGATCAGCGTGCCGACCTACACGACCAACACGGTCGAAGACCATCTGTTCATCCTGTCGAACGTCCACGCCAAGGGCGTGATCGTTTCGACCCAGGCTTTAGCCGAGAAAGCGGTCGCCGCCGCACGCCAATCGCCGGGCTGCCGCTTCGCCATCGCGATCGAGAAGCCTGCTTACGCCCAGGATATGGGCCTTGAGATTTTGTCGTGGGACGACGCGCAGACGTTGGGCAAGACGGCGTCCGATCCGACCGACACGGCGAATGCGGGCTTGATGCGCGACGACGTGGCGTGCGTGATCCATACCTCGGGCACGGGCGGCAAACCCAAAGGGGTGATGCTCCATCACGGCGCCATCCTGCGCAATTGCGACGGGGCGTGGGATATCTTCACCGCCCTCGATCCCGGCGAGGAGACGTATCTCTCGTTCCTGCCGCTGTCGCATTCCTACGAGCACACCGTGTGCATGGGCTTCATGATCGGCATCGGCGCCACGATCTATTTCGCCGAGGGGATCGACAAGCTCGGCTCCAACATGGTCGAGGTGCGGCCCACGATCATGACCGCCGTGCCGCGGCTGTACGAATCCCTGCACGCGCGCATCACCCAAGGGCTGAAGCGCGAGAAGCCGCTCAAGCAATTCCTGTTCGCCAAGACGATCGAACTCGGCACCAAGCGCTATAACGGCAACCGCTTGAACGTGCTGGAATGGCTGGCCGATCGCGTGCTGGAAAAACTGGTGCGCGGCAAGGTGCGCGGCCGGTTCGGCGGGCGGTTGAAGGCGTTCGTGTCGGGCGGTGCGGCGCTGAACCCGGAAATCGGGATTTTCTTCCACGCGCTCGGCGTGCGCGTGCTGCAAGGCTATGGCCAGACCGAATCCGCGCCGGTCATCGCCGCCAACCGGCCGGGCGAGGAACGCATGGATACGGTCGGCCCGCCGATGAAGGGCGTGACCGTGCGCATCGCCAATGACGGCGAAATCCTGGTGCGCGGCGAATTGGTCATGAAGGGCTATTGGAACGAGCCCGAATGGACCGAGAAGACGATCGTCGATGGCTGGCTGCATACCGGCGACGTGGGCCTGATCGACGAAGCGGGCCGAATCAAAATCACCGACCGTAAGAAAGATTTCATCAAGAACTCGGGCGGCGACATGCTGTCGCCGTCGAAGATCGAAGGTACTTTGATCATGGAGCCGGAAATCGCCCAGGCGATGGTCCATGGCGACAAGCGGCCTTATCTGGTCGCGGTGATCGTGCCCAAGCCCGAAACGATCGAAGCGGTCGCCAAGGCCAAGGGCGTCGCCGCCGATCTCGCGGCGCTGGCGGGCGACCGCGATTTGATCGCTTCGGTCGACGCGGCGGTCGAGCGCGCCAACGCCAAGCTGCCGCTGCCCGAACGCGTGCGCCGCTTCCTGATCGCGCGCGAGCCTTTCACGATCGAGAACGAGCAGATGACGCCGACGCTAAAAGTTCGCCGTCATATCGTGCGCGGGATCTATGGCGATCGGCTGGAAGCGTTGTACGGTTAGCCCGCTTCAACCGGGAGAATGTCCATGCGCTTCAAAGCCGCCGCTTTCGCCCTGATCGCCCTCGCCTCGCTTACCGCGTGCGGCGCCCCGCCGGGTGTGTCGACCGTCGCGCGCCTCGCCACCGAATCGCGCACCACGTCGCAGATCACCGAAGACAACCGCATCCTGCTGGCTTTCAACCGCGCGGTCGCGGGCGAATCCGGCGCCTTGTTCCGCGACGTCTCGACCGATGTCTATGTCGGGCGGATGCTGCTGACGGGCTCGGTGAAGGAAGCGCGGATGAAAACCCGCGCCGAGGAATTGGCGCGCGGCATCCAGGGTGTGACGCAAGTTATCAACGAGCTTCAGGTGACCGACCAGGGCGGGATCGGCGCCACCGCCAAGGACCTCGCGATCGAGCAGAAGATGGGCGTGAAGCTGCTGGCCGAGAAGGGCATCACCAGCGGGAATTTCCGCGTGCGCGCGGTCAACGGCACGGTCTATCTGTTCGGCCGCGCCTTGAGCCAGACCGAGCTCAATACCGCGTTGAATCTGGCGCGCGGCACGGAAGACGTGCGCGCCGTCGTCAATCACGTCCGCGTCCAGCCTTGAACCTTCTCGACCTGCGCCTGGAAACGCCGCGCCTGATTTTGCGCGTTCCCCGCGACGCCGACGCGGAGGCCTTGGCGATGTGGCTCGCCGAATGGGAGATCGCGCGCTGGACCGCGAATATCCCGCATCCCTACGGAATCGAGAACGCGCGGTCCTGGATCGCGGATGTGCGTGCGTCGATCGAAGCCGCGCGCGCGTTGACCTTCGTGATCGAACGGCGCGACGAACCGGGAGCTATCGGCGGCATCGGTGTGGCGCTGGACGGGCCCGGCAAGGAAGGCGATCTCGGCTGGTGGATCGCGATGCCGCATCAAGGCAACGGCTACGCGTTCGAAGCGGCGGCGCGGCTGGTCGAGTTCTGCTGGTCGATGGAGATGACGCGCCTCACCGCCGGGGCCTTGCCCGACAACGCGCCCTCGCTGACGGTTGCGCGCAAATTGGGCATGCGGCCCAACGGCAAAATGCTGCGCAGCCAGCCCGCGCGCGAGACCCCGCGCGAAACGCTGGAATTCGTGTTGGAGCGTTAAAGCGCGAGGATCGGGTCGAGCTTGCCTTGCGCATCGAGCGCATGGATGTCGTCGCTGCCGCCCAGATGTTTCCCGTCGGCGAAAATCTGCGGCACGGTCGACACGCCGCCCGCGCGCTTCACCATTTCTTCGCGCAGATCGGGACGCTCCATCACGTCGTATTCGACGAACTCGACGCCCTTGCGGCGCAGCAGGCTTTTGGCGCGCGCGCAGTATCCGCAGAAGGGGCTGGAGTAGATTTCGATCTTGGTCGCCATGGTCGCTTCCGTTGTTGGAATGCTTCCAAACTAGCAAATCGCCGCAGCGCACACCAGTATGTCCCGGGAAATTATGTGCCCCCGCCTATCCAACCGTGCCCTCGCCCGGCCGGACGACGCGGGCGAGCGCCAGGACGCGCACTTCCTTGGCGCCCGCGCGGCGCAAGGCCTTGGCGCAGGCTTCCAAAGTGGCGCCGGTGGTCATCACGTCGTCCACCAGAACGACAATCCGCCCCTTCAATTTAAGGCGCCCATTTGCGCGCACCGCAAAGGCGCCCCGCACATTGCGCATGCGCTGGGAACGCGTGAGGTCACCTTGCGTTCGCGTGCGCCGGGTACGGATCAGTAACCGGGGCGCGAAAGGAATGCGCGTGCGTTTCGACAAACCCCGCGCCAGCAGCGCCGCTTGATTGAAGCGCCGCGCGATCAGCCGCGTCCAATGCAAAGGCACGGGCACGATCAGATCCGCGCCGTCGAGCAATTCGCCCCCCGCGCGCGCCATCCACGCAGCGAAGGCCGGCGCATTTTGCGTGCGATCGGCGTGTTTGAAGGCAAGCACCAATTCGCGGCTGGCCGGTTCGTAGCGCAAGGCCGCGCGTGCCTTGGCGAAGGCGGGTGGGCGGGCGAGGCACGGCGCGCATTCGATGGGCCCGGGCGTCAACGCCGCGTAGTCGAACGGCAAACCGCAGCGCGCGCAAAACGGCCGATCGATCCAGCCGAGCTTCGCCCAGCACGCGGCGCACAATGTATGCGGTTCGGAAACGGGCTCGCGGCAAGCGACGCAGACGGGCGGCACGACCGCATCGAGCGCCACGCGCCCGGCACGCGCGCCAAACGCGATCAATCCGGCGATGCGGGCGGCGAGGTCCACGGCCGTCGAGCGCAACACGGAATCGATCCACAAGTCAATCGCGCGAAGTTCACATCCCCCCTTTCCGCCTGCGCGCGGGTTGGGCTAGGAATCGGTCATGGGATCGCCGATCGTTTTCGACCGCAAAGCCGTGCGCGCGCATCGCGATCGCGCCGCGCGGCATTTCGCCGATCACGATTTCCTGTTCCGCGAAGCCGCCGAACGCCTGGTCGAACGCCTCGACGACATCAACCGCGTTTTCCCGCGCGTGCTGGATATGGGTGCACGCACCGGATTGCTGGCACCGCTGATCGCGCAACGAAAAGGCGTGGAACTGCTCGTCCACAGCGATCTTTCCTGCGCGATGATGCGCGCGGCCCGCGCGCGGGCTTGCGACGGCGACGCCGATCGCGCGGTCGTAGTGGCGGACGAGGAATATCTTCCCTTCGCCGAAGGCAGTTTCGATTTGGTCGTCTCGTGCCTGTCGCTGCATTGGACGAACGACCTGCCCGGCGCCTTGATCCAAGCGCGCCGCGCGTTGAAGCCGGACGGGCTGTTCCTGGTGACGCTGCTGGGCGGCGAAACGCTGATCGAGCTGCGCCAGGCGTTGCTGGATGCCGAGCTTGCCGAAACCGGCGGCGCGGGCCCGCGCGTGTCGCCCTTCGCCGATTTGCGCGACGCGGCCGCACTGCTGCAACGCGCCGGCTTCGCGCTGCCGGTCGCCGACAGCGACACGATCACCGTCGAATACGAGAACGCGCTCGACCTGATGCGCGATCTGCGCGGCATGGGCGAAAGCAACGCGGTCGTGGAACGGCGCAAGGATTTCTCCCGCCGATCGACCATCCTGCGCGCCGCCGCGATCTACGAGGATCGCTTCGGCAAGGAAAGCACGGGCCGCATGCCCGCGACCTTCCAGATGCTGACGCTGACCGCCTGGGCGCCGGCCGCGAACCAGCCCAAACCTTTACGCCCCGGCACGGCGACGACGCGGCTCGCCCAAGCGTTGGACGCGGTCGAGGTCAAAACCGGCGACCGCGCGCGGCCCACCTGACCCCTCCCGTCATCCCGGGCAAGCCATCGCGGCAGCGATGGCGCGACCCGGGATCCCGGCTCTCGCTGACGCTCGGCCGGGATGACGATGGCGGTTAGAGCAAGTCGCGCAGCATCGCCACCAATGGAATATCCGCAGGCGGCATCGGATAGTCTTTGAAATTCTCGATCCGCACCCAGGCGAGTTTCTGTCCTTCTTTGGGTTGCGGCGTGCCCTTCCAATTGCGCGCCGCGTAAAGCGGCATCAGCAAATGGAAATCGGGATAGCGATGCGAGGCAAAGGTCAGCGGCGCCAAACAGGCGGGGCGCAGATCGATGCCGAGTTCCTCATGAAGCTCGCGCGTCAATGCCGCTTCGGGGGTTTCGTTCGGATCGAGCTTGCCGCCGGGGAATTCCCAAAGCCCCGCCATCGACTTGCCCGGCGGGCGTTGGGCGAGCAGCACGCGCCCGTCGGAATCGATCAGCGCCGCCGCGACGACCGTGACGACACGTGCGGGTGCCGCCAGCAGTGCCGACAGCTTCGGATCGTCGCAGCCTTCCGGTTCGGAATCAGGACCGGTAATCGGCATTGATGTCGATATAGGCGTGGGTCAGATCGCAGGTCCACGCGCGCGCCTTGCCCTTGCCGAGGCCGAGATCGACCTTCAGGAACACTTCGCGCCCCGAAAGATGCTTGGCGACCGGGGTTTCGTCGTAATTGGGCACGAGCCCGCCTTTGCGCGCGATCGTGATCCCGCCGATCGATACCGACAGCTTGTCGCGATCCGCCTTCTCGCCCGCCTTGCCCACGGCCATGACGATGCGGCCCCAATTGGCGTCGCCCGCCGCGAGGGCGGTCTTCACCAGCGGCGAATTGCCGATCGACATGGCGATGCGCCGCGCCGCCGCGTCGGATTGCGCGCCGGCGACGTCGATGGTGACAAGCTTCTGCGCCCCTTCGCCGTCGCGCGCGATTTGGATGGCGAGATCCTGCAGCACAACGGCGAAGGCTTTGCGCAGCGCCTTGCCGTCGGCGGAGGTCAAGCTCTTGACCGGCTTGTTGCCGGCGGCACCCGTCGCGAACGCCAGCAGCGTGTCGGACGTCGACGTATCACCGTCCACCGTCACGGCGTTGAAGCTCGTATCCGCTTCCTCGCGCACCAGCTTGCGCAAGACGGCCGGATCGATCGCCGCGTCGGTCGCGACGAAGGCGAGCATCGTCGCCATCTGCGGCATGATCATGCCCGAACCTTTGCAGATGCCCGAGATGCGCACTTTCTTGCCGCCGATTTTCGCGGTCGTCGTCGCGGCCTTGGCGAAGGTATCGGTCGTCATGATCGCGCGCGCCGCACGGCCCCAATCCGCCGTGCCTAAGCGCAAGCCCAAATCGGCGACCGCGGCGGCGAGAAGATCGGCCTGCGGGATCAAACCGATCACGCCGGTCGAGGCGAGCATCACTTCTTCGGCCTTGCAGCCCAGCGCCTTCGCCGCCGCCTTCGCCGTGGCCGCACAGGCGTCGCGCCCCTGCTTGCCGGTGAAGACGTTGGCGTTGCCCGCGTTGACGACCAACGCGCGCGCCTTGCCCTTGCCCACGTATTTCCGGCACCAATCGACGGGCATGCCCGGCATCTTGTTGCTGGTGAACACGCCCGCGACCGACGTTCCCTTGTCGAACGCGAACATCACAATGTCGTCGCGATTCTTGTAGCGCATCCCCGTAAGGCCCGCAGCAATGCGGACGCCGCCGATGGCTTGCAGGTCGGGGAATTTCGTCGGGGCGAGCGGCGAGACGGCGTGGG